>JAZRWU010000274.1:0-13459 GCA_045599885.1 Bacteroidales bacterium
GCTTCCCGATCTGGTGGTACACGGCTCCAAGACTTATCCGCAGTTATCTCGAATCGGCCGATTTCGCAGGTAAAATCATCATTCCTTTCGCCACTTCCGGCAGCAGCCCGATTGATCAGGCCTGCCGCGACCTGGAAGTCGATTATCCCGATATCCTGTGGAAAGCGGGCAGACGTCTGAACGATATCTCGGACAATGAAATCAAGTCCTGGGCGGAATATATGCTTTCTACCTGCCAGACAGAGAATGAATGACAATCACCGCCACGGTCACCGCTTCTGAGACGGGGACGGCTATCCACAGCCCTGCATCGCCCAAAAACGAAGGCAGTATAAGGAACGTCAGCAAGGGAAGCAGCATCCCCCGCAGCACGGTCAGGACAGTGGCATACAACGACCTCTCCACACTTTGAAGATATCCGGTCACAGTGACTGCCACCGCCATGAACACGAAGCCTAAGGTGTATAAGGGGAAGCCTTCCACACATATCCGATAGGCTTCGCTGTCGGCATTGAGGAAAACGGCGATCACCCTGCCGGCGAACGGAGCCATCAGAAGCGTCATCAGCGCACCGAAAGCGATGGAGCACCACAGGGCCAGACGGAAGGTCTTGCGCACCCGTTCCTGATTCCCCGCACCGAAATTGTAACTGACAATAGGCTGGGCGGCTTGGGAAATGGCTCCATAGACCATAAATATCACAGGCATCAGGTAACAGGCCACGCTGAAGGCCGCTACGCCGTCATCCCCCAGACGGCGGATGAACTGGTAATTGCCGACCAGCATCAGCACCGACATCGAGAATTCGCTGAGAAAACCCGAAAAGCCGACCCGCATCATATATCCGCAATTCCTCAAAGTCAGCACCAGACTCGTCATGGTGTTTTTCAGACGATAGAGGCCCAAAGTCCGCCGGCGGAAAAACATATACCAAGCCCCCATCAGTACACCTGTACCCGAGCCGATGCAGGTGGCAAAAGCGGCTCCCTTCAAGCCCCAGCCACAAGGGAAAATAAACAGCCAGTCGAGAAAAATATTGATGCAGGCAGGGACAATCTCCACCATTCCGGCATATTCCGGATCTCCGTCGAGGCGGATAACGAACTGCGCCACCATCTGGATAGGGACAAACAGGCAGACCGGCAACAGCCAGAGATAATAATCACGGCACAAAGGCATCAAAGCCTCGCTTGAGCCCAACCAGCTCAAAAATCCGGAAGGAAAAGCATACAGGAGGGCGCCCAACACGAGGCCCAGCGTGATGACGGCGATGAATGCCTGAGTCACAATGATGCGGGCGGCCTTGACATTGTCATGGGAAAGATGGATGGCGGCCACCACCGAAGCTCCCATCGCGAACATCATCCCGATACCGGTAAACAGCGTAAAGACCGGCATCACCAGATTGATGGCCGCCAGCGCATCGCTGCCGATGCCGTGACCGACAAAAATGCCGTCCGTCAGGCAGAACAGGACACTGAACAGCATTCCCAGCAAAGTGGGAACAAGCAGATGCGCGAAAGTACCCGCAATACCTCCGTGTCCGAAATCAATACTGTCTCTATCAAGATGACGCATCAACGTTTCATCGCCTCTATCACGGAGGCGGGATCAGATGCTTTGAAAATGAAACTGCCCGAGACCAGCACATCGGCACCGGCTTCGTACAGCTGGCGGCAGTTGTCCAGGCTGACACCGCCATCAATCTCAATCAGCGCCGGGCTGTTACGCCGGATTGTCATTTCCTTGAGGGTACGGATTTTCGTATAGGTGTTCTCAATGAATTTCTGGCCGCCGAAACCCGGATTGACCGACATGAGCAGCACCAGATCAAGGTCTTGAATGATATCTTCGAGCAGACAGACAGGAGTATGCGGATTCAGGGTGACACCTGCCTTCATACCGGCGTTGTGGATTTCGGACACCACCCGATGAAGGTGGGTGCAAGCCTCATAATGCACATTCATCATATAGGCATTCAAGTGCTTGACTTCGGGTATGAATTTCTGCGGTTCGACAATCATCAGATGCACATCCAAGGGCTTGGTGCAGATCTGTGACACGGCTTCCAGCACAGGAAAACCAAAAGAGATGTTGGGCACAAAAACTCCGTCCATTACGTCCAGATGCAACCAGTCGGCCTGGCTGCGGTTGATTATGTCCATATCGGCCTGCAGATTCTTGAAATTGGCCGAAAGCAGGGATGGGGCTATCATTCGCATATCACAAAAACTTCTCAGTTCAACGAAAACTTGGTCCGGGCAAAAGGGCACGAGGCATCCTTCGGATTGTACAGACGTGCAAAGTTACGCAAAAAATCCAAAGTCGATTCCTTCGGACCTGCTGACTGACTGATTTTTGTATTCACTGAATGAGTTGTGTCTGAAGTAGATTTTTGACCCATAGGCAAATCACATTGTAACAAAAGAGGCCGGAACTTCATGTCCGACCTCTATAAAACGGCGTGCCGCTGCAATTATTGTGACCCCGCCTTCAAAATCCGAAAAAAATCCGGAAACAAGCCTTACACGGCAAGGGAAATGTCAAAATCCGTCATCATACGGCGCATATTCAACACGGCATAACGCATTCTGCCCAAAGCCGTATTGATGCTCACGCCCGTCAGATCGGCTATTTCCTTAAAGCTTAAATCCTGATAATAGCGCAAATACACCACTTCGCGCTGAACTTGCGGAAGATGATCGACCATACGGTTGACATCCTGCATCACTTGTTCACGGATCATCTTGTCCTCCACATTCTCATCGCAGAGTCTGCAGTCGTTGAACAGATCCATATCCTCATATTCCCCGTTGGAGACAGTATTCTCACTGCGCTCCCGCCGGTAGAGATCCACAATCTGATTGTGCGCGATTCTCATCAGCCAGGAACAGAATTTTCCCGTATCGGTATAACGTCCCTGTCTGATAGTCATAATCGCCCGGACAAAAGTCTCCTGAAATATATCATCCGCCAGATCGCGGTTGCGGACTATCAGCATAATATAACGGAAGACCCTGTCCTTATGACGGTCCAACAATACATCAAAAGCTTGATTTTCACCATTTGCAAACAAGGAGACCAACGATTCGTCGGTCATTTTCCGAAGTTCCATAATCTCTTTTATGTGATGTTAAAAGAGTAGATTTGGATCGATAGGCAAACGGTTAATGGTTAGAAACACCGCAAATTAAAGCCGTTTTTTTGTTTTGTGCAAATTTATGGGCGAAAAACTTTTTTCTGCCGGCAATTATTCCCGATGTCCCTTGGTCTTAACATATATAAAAGCTATCTTTGTAAGATATTTGATAAAATGGACAATTACAGTTTCTGATGCAAGAGAAAGACTGGTATCTGAAAATGATTCTGTGGCGCGAGAAGCACATCAAGGAATCGACGTTCATCCTGCTGCTGAGTCTGGTGGTGGGATTGCTGACGTCGCTTGCCGCATTGCTCCTGAAATCGCTTATCAGCCTGCTGCACAAGCTGGTCACTTTGACTGTCTCTTTGGGCGGGAACACCATTTTCTACCTGCTTTTTCCTGCCCTGGGCATCAGTCTGGCCGCCCTGTTCGTACGCTATATCGTCCGGGACGACATCGGACACGGTATCACCAAAATCCTGTATGCCATTTCCCGACGTCAAGGGCGCATCAAGAGGCACAACACCTGGACATCAATCGTAGCGAGCTCCATCACCATCGGTCTGGGCGGTTCCGTCGGAGCCGAGGCGCCTATCGTGCTGACCGGTTCCGCCATCGGATCCAACCTGGGCAGCTTCTTCAAAATGAATCACAAGACATTGATGATTCTGATCGGATGCGGTGCGGCCGGAGCTATTGCCGGGATTTTCAAAGCTCCCATCACCGGTCTGGTGTTCGCCATCGAAGTGCTGATGCTCGACTTCACCGCCGCCTCAATGATGCCCATGCTGGTGTCTTCTGTCACGGCCGCCACGCTGACCTATCTCTGGGACGGCACGGAAGCGATGTTCGCCTATGCCGGAGACGAGATTTTCTCCTTGGTCAATATCCCCTGGGTCATTGTCCTCGGCATCTGCTGCGGATTCGCCTCACTCTATATCATCCGCGGAATGAACACCATCGAAGGCTGGTTCAAGAAAATCGGCCGTTCACAACTGAGAGTCCTTTCGGGAGCCGTCACGCTGGGTGTGCTGATTTTCCTGTTTCCTCCGCTATACGGAGAAGGATACGAGTCCATTGAGACGCTGATCAGCGGCGATGTACGGCAGATGACTTCGGGCAGCTGGCTGTTTGAGACTTCGGGCAGCCATTATGGGATGCTTATCCTTTATTTCCTGCTGATTGTCATTTTCAAAGTGTTTGCCTCGGCGGCCACCAACGGAGCCGGCGGCGTGGGTGGTGTGTTCGCCCCGACGCTCTATATCGGCGCGTTCGTGGGATTCATCGTGGCTTCGCTGCTCAATCATTTCCATATTACGGAAGTCTCCACGGCCAATTTCGCCTTGATGGGCATGGCCGGCCTGATGTCGGGCGTGATGCACGCTCCCCTGACCGGCATTTTCCTCATTGCCGAACTGACCGGAGGCTACCAGCTGTTCCTCCCCCTGATGATTGTCGCCGTCTGCTCCTTCCTGACCATCCTGCTGTTTGAAAAGCACAGCATCTATTCGATGCGTCTGGCGCAGAAAGGGGAACTGCTGACGCATCACAAGGACAAAGCCGTCCTGACATTGATGAAAATGGAGAATGTCATTGAGACCGATTTTGACATCATCTATCCGGAAATGACTTTAGGAGAACTGGTGAAAGTGATTTCACACGCCAAACGCAACGTCTTCCCCGTCGTGGACGAAAAGGACGGCAGTTTTCTCGGCCTGGTCCTGTTGGACGACATCCGCAACATCATGTTCCGTCAGGAATTATACAACCGCTTCCATGTCCGGAAACTGATGATTTCGCCGCCGGCGGTTCTTCACGCCCACGATTCGATGGAATGGGTGATGCGGACATTCGACGACACCAATGCCTGGAATCTTCCCGTGACCGATGAGAACAGCCATTACGTCGGATTCGTCTCCAAATCCAAGATTTTCAACTCCTATCGTAAAGTGCTGGTTCACTTCTCCGATGAATAGACTTTGAACTGTTATGACCAAAGACACACTCCGAATTGTCTATATGGGGACACCTGAATTTGCCGTGGCCCCTCTCCGCTCGCTGGTGGAGAATCATTATCAGGTGGTGGCCGTCATCACGATGCCCGACAAAGCTTCCGGACGGGGAATGCGCATCCAGGAATCGCCGGTAAAGCAATATGCTGTTTCTCAAGGAATTCCCGTTCTTCAACCCGACAAGCTCAAAGATGAGTTTTTTTTGGAGGAATTGCGTTCTTATCGGGCCGACCTGCAAATTGTGGTGGCTTTCCGTATGTTGCCCGAAGTGGTTTGGAATATGCCTCCGATGGGCACCTTCAACCTGCACGCCTCACTACTGCCACAATACCGGGGTGCCGCCCCCATTCACTGGGCTGTCATCAACGGTGAGAAAGAGACCGGTGTCACGACCTTTATGCTGAAACATGAGATCGACACCGGAGATCTGCTGATGCAGGAGCGCATCACCATCGCACCGGACGAGGAAACCGGTTCTGTACACGACCGGCTGATGGAACTGGGAGCGGCTCTGGTTCCCCGAACCGTGGATCTGCTCCTGTCCGGGCAATACCATGCCGTGCCGCAAGAGGAAATAGCCGGAAAAGAAGAGCTGAAACCGGCACCGAAACTGTTCAAAGACAATACGAAAATCCAATGGAACCGTCCGGCTGCCGGACTATGCGATTTTGTCCGGGGGCTTTCCCCCTACCCGGCCGCCTGGTCGGAATGGGAAATCCAAGTCGGAGAAAAAGCTCCTGTTCTTCAAAGTTTCAAACTTTTCAAGGCCGAGGCCGAGCCTTTCGCAGATGAGCATCCTCTGCCCGGCAGCGTGCGGACTGACGGCAAACACTATATCAAAGTCGCCGCCGAGGACGCCTGGATTTGCATTGTCCGCCTGCAACCCGCCGGAAAGAAGGCAATGGCGGCAGATGAATATCTGAGAGGTTTCCAGCAGACACCTTGTTTCCGTTTTCCGGCCGACATCTGATTTTCCGAATATCCACACCACATCCGTATCCTATGAAAAAATCCGTTCTCGCCATCGTCTGTATCCTGCTTTGCATCGGCAGTGCCCAGGCATTGACCCAACGCACCAAATACAATTTCAACCCCGACTGGCTGCTTCAGCCCGGTGACTGCCCCATCGCCAACGACGGGACGCCGGTTTTCGCCGACCCGAAATCGGACGACAGCGGCTGGAAAGAAGTCAACCTGCCGGCCGCCTGGAACGAAAACGAGGCTTTCCGTGTGGGAATTTCCAGCCTCAGCGATTCCGTAGTATGGTACCGCAAGCATTTCCGTCTGCCGGCCAAACACAAAGGTCAGAAAATATTCATCGAATTCGAGGGAGCGCGGCAAGCCGCTGAGATTTGGGTCAACGGAAGACACATCGGCCTCCACGAGAATGGCGTGATGGCCTTCGGTTTCGACTTGAGCGATGCCGTCAACTTCGGCAACAAAGACAATGTCATCGCTGTGCGCACCGACAACAGCTGGCAATACCGCGAACAGGAGACCGATACTCCCTTCCAATGGATACACAAGAGTTTCAACGCCAATTACGGCGGACTTTCCAAAAACGTGATTCTCCATTGCACCAACAAACTGTATCAGACGCTGCCGCTTTACAGCAATCTGGGAACCACCGGCATCTATGTCTATGCCAGCGATCTCAACATCCGGGAAAAGACGGCCGTACTGCACATAGAATCGCAGGTCCGCAACGAGAACGGCAAAGCCCAGGACTTCTATATGAATGTGGTGGTCCGCGACAACGACGGCAACATCATACGGGAATTCCAAAGCGAGCCTTTCCATGCCGAAGCGGGCGAGACTATCATCGCCCATACCAGCACACCGCTCAGCAAGCTGAAGTTCTGGAGTTGGGGCTACGGTTACCTCTACCGCATTTCTACCGTACTGATTGCCGACAAGCAGATTGTGGACCGCGTCCAGACGACGACCGGTTTCCGCAAGACCGATTTCCGCAACGGTATGTTTTTCCTCAACGAACGTGTGCTGCAACTGAAAGGCTATGCCCAGCGAAGCACCAACGAATGGCCGGGTGTCGGTTCCGCAGTGGCTCCTTGGCTCAGCGATTACAGCAACGGTATGATAGAGAGAGGCAACGGTAATTTTGTACGCTGGATGCACATCACACCTTGGAAACAGGACATCGAATCCTGCGACCGCGTCGGATTGATTGAAGTGATGCCCGCCGGAGATTCCGAGCGCGATGTCGAAGGCCGCCAATGGGAACAGCGCCTCGAACTGATGCGCGACGCTATCATCTACAACCGCAACAACCCCAGCATCATTTTCTACGAATGCGGCAACGAAATGATCAGCGAGGAACACATGAGCGATATGAAAGCCTTGCGTGACCTCTACGACCCCAACGGAGGACGCGCCATCGGCAGCCGCGAAATGCTCGACAGCAAGGTGGCTGAATATGGAGGTGAAATGCTCTACATCAACAAGAGCGCCGGCAAACCCTTGTTCGCCACCGAATACAACCGCAACGAAGGTTACCGCAAATACTGGGACAATTATTCCTATCCTTTCCATAAAGACGGGGACGGACCGCTGTACCGCAACCAGCCGGCCGCCGAATACAATATGAATATGGATTCCTACGTCATCGAGACCGTAAGACGCTGGTACGATTATTGGGAATGCCGGCCTGGAACCGGACGCAGAGTCAGCAGCGGCGGCGCCAACATTGTGTTTTCCGACACCAACACGCATTGGAGGGGTGCGGAGAATTACCGTTGCAGCGGTGAGGTGGATGCCATGCGTATTCCCAAAGATGCTTATTTCGCTCACGAAGTGATGTGGGGCGGTTGGGTCAATATCGAGAACAAATATTACAAAAGCCATATCGTCGGACATTGGAATTATCCCGAAGGCACAGTCAAGGATGTCTATGTGGTGTCCAACGGAGAAAGAGTCCAATTGTTCCTCAACGGAATCAGTCTGGGTTGGGGCCAACGTTCCTATCAGTTCCTGTTCACCTTTCCCAACGTCAAATGGAAAAGCGGCGAGCTGACGGCCATAGCTTACGATGCCGAGGGTCATGAGATCGGGGAGCCTGCCCTGTTGAAAACGGCCGGCGAGCCAAAATCCATCCAACTGACCGAGACGGAAGGGCCCAACGGTTTCTTTGCGGATGGAGCCGATATGGTGCTGGTGGATGTTGAAGTCGTGGACCAGAACGGCCAGCGCTGTCCTTTGGACAACCATACGGTTCATTTCGACACGAAAGGTCCGGTGGATTTCCGGGGCGGTGTGGCTCAAGGCGAAGGCAACTGTGTTCTCTCGCGCGACCTGCCGGTCGAAGCGGGCATCAACCGTATCCTGCTGCGCTCCACACGTCAAGCGGGCGAGATTGTGCTGACCGCTTCCGCCGAGGGGCTGCGATCCGACACTTTGCGGCTTAAGTCCAAAGCCATTGATGTCCAAGACGGTCTGACCACCTGGTTCCCCAAAGACGGACTTATCTCCTACCTTTGGCGAGGCAGCACTCCCACCTATCCTTCTTATACGATTTCGAGGATTCCCGTCTCCATACGCTCCGCTCAGGCAGGTTGCAACCAAACTTTGGCCGCACAAAGTTTCGACGACAACGAACTGAGCGAATGGCGCAACGACGGACGCATCCAAACTGCCTGGATTGAATATCAGTTGTCGCGCGAAGCCGAACTGACCGACTGCTGTCTCAAACTCACCGGCTGGAGGACCCGTTCCTATCAGCTCCGCATCAAAGGCATCAGTTCCGATGAAAAGGGCCGGCAAGAAAGTATTCTGTGGGAAGGTTCCACCCCACGCAGTCTCGGGTACATCACCCTGCCTCTTTCCGGCGACCGTCCTTTCCAGACAGTCCGCATTGAGGCATACGGAGAAAACTCCGAAAAAGACGCCTTCGCTTCCATCGTCGAAGTCGGAGGCAATGTGGAACTCGATCTGTTCAAAGCTCCCGAAGGCTCTGCCGATCCCAAGGGTGAATTGCGCATCGTCGAAACTGAGTTCTATACACGCAGCATAGGCCACGGCGAATAAGAACCTCTGATTATCCATCATTCATTCCACCACTCATGAGGAATTCCGTCAAATCATATCTGTCTGTATTGCTGGCAAGCATGTTCCTTGTATGCTCCTGTCGGAAGGCTCCGGAAGGAGACCGATTGGAAATAAACCAGAAATTATCTGATTATCAAGAATATGTCTCAAACGTAACTTGTAATCTGGTCAGAAGGGACGAGCCGATCCGCATTGTCTTCTGTTCGGAAGTGGGCGACACCAGCCTGCTCCATGAACGACCGTCACGGAATCTTCTCAGTTTCGATCCGGAAATCGAGGGAGAATGTTATTGGGAATCGCCCAACACGCTGGTATTCCAACCCTCTGCTCCTCTGGAGTGGAATACATTCTATATCGGCAGTCTGCAGCTTTCCGCTTTGTTCAATCTGCCACGTCCGGAAGGGCAAATGGATTTTTCTTTTTTCACCGCACCCAAAAGCCTTCAGTTTGAAGGTGGACTGCTGACTTATCTTTCCGACAGCTGCAGTTATACCGGCAACATCACCTGTCCCGACCTGATAGACGACAAGGAAATCGAAGCCTGTGTATCGGTACAATACAACCGGAAAGAGCAGAAAGCGGAATGGCATCACGAAGGGCTCCAGCACACTTTCACCGTGCAGAATCTGGCCCGGGCGGAGAACAACACGACATTGAGCATTCTCATCCAGCCCAAGAAAAAAGGCATGGACGGCAACCGCGAGGAATTCAAGGAAACCGTCATCGGGACCCGGGTCTTCGCCTTGGCCGACTGGAATGTTTCCAACAGCCACTCCACCTCCATCCGTCTGGCCTTTTCCAACCCGATTGACCAGGAACAGAATTTCGACGGCCTGATTCAGCTGTTTGAGAAAAAAGAAGGCATGGAGACGGGTGTAGAGATTCCGCTCAAATATTCCATCACAAGTCACACATCCATCGTATTGTACCCTAATCAGAACCTTACGGGAGCCTATCTTCTGAAATTGGACAAAAGCATCCGCAATCGAGAAGGAATTGAATTGGCCAATGACCTCAAAATTCCTATCCGCTTCGACGACATCCGTCCCGAGGTCCAGATTCCGGGCAGCGGAGTCATTATGCCGCAAAGCGGTCCGGTTTATCTGCCATTCCGGGCCATCGGACTCGATGCCGTGGACGTGCGCATCCGCAAACTTCATCGGAGCAATGTCCTTTATTTCCTGACCTGGAATGAGATGAACGAGACCTTCACCAACCAGCTGAGTTCACTGACCAAGTGTTTCAAGATAGACCTCACTCAGATGCAGGAAGATAAAAAACTCAATCAGTGGAACACTTACAAAATCGACCTGGCAAAAGTAATCAACATGGAGCCCGGTGTGATTTATAATGTGAGCATCGGTTTCCGCAAATCCTATCGGCACATTGACCGGGATTCCGACCTGCCTCAAGCCATAGAAGGCGAAGACGGTCCTGACGGATCCCGATTCATCCTTCCCATCGAGGAAGAAATGGAACACGAACATTACAACTACAACAACACTTTCTATAATTACCTGAGCAACTGGGAACACAGTGAGGATCCAGCCTATGGTGCCTATTACGCTCCCTATCGTTTTGCGGTGCGTCAGGTGCTTTGCAGCGACCTCGGCATCGTCGCCAAAGTCAACAACGGCAACGACCTCACTGTCTTCGTCAACCGTCTGACCGATGCCTCGCCGGTAGTGGGAGCCCGCGTCAGGGTTTATGACGAGGCCCTGCAGGAAATAGTCACCGGTGTCACCGACAGCGAAGGTTGTCTGGTGCTGGACGGCAACCGGAGTCCGTTCATCCTCGTCGCCGAAAAGGAACGCCAGGTGGGATATCTCAAGTTGAGCAATCACAACCAACTGGATTACAACAATTTTGACATTGGAGGAACCCATAGCGGGAAAGGCATCAAAGGATTCCTGTATGCTGAACGCGGAGTATGGCGCCCGGGCGACAGTATTTATGTGAATTTCGTGCTGGAAGACAAAGAGCAGGCGCTGCCCGCCGGATATCCGCTCGTGATGGACATCTATAATTCCAATGGCCAATTTGTCCGGAAAATTGTCCGGAAAAAAAGCCGCAGGAGCATCTATTCCTATACCTTCGCCACCGAAGAGGACGACCCCACCGGTGTTTGGAGCGTTCAAATCCAGGCGGGAGATTCCCGTTTTTCCAAGAGTCTGCCCATTGAGACGGTCAAGCCCAACCGCCTGAAAATCGAAGTCAATTTCAAGGATTCCCTGCTCCGCAGCGATAAAAGCAATTCCGCCACCGTCTCCGCGCGTTGGCTCACCGGCATGACGGCATCCAGATTGCCGGTCCGCATCACCGCCAGCAGCCGGACAGTCAGACCGGTTTTCCCAAGTTATCCCCAGTATGACTTTTCCTCGCCCGAAAAGAGCCGCCCGTCACAAGAGGAAAGCGTCGTGCTCGACAGCCGGACCGACAGCACGGGCAAAGCAGCCTTCCAATATAAGTTCAACCCACACAGCGAGGTATCCGGAATGCTGCTCACCGAATTCACCACCCGGGTCACGGAAGGTGGAGGCGGTTACAGCATTCATTACGATTCGAGACTGTTCTCCCCTTACCGTCATTACGCCGGCATTCATTTGGATTATGACTATGCAGAGTGGAGACAACTCGACTGCGACAAAGACCACAGAATCGGAATCGTCACCGTGGACGAATACGGGAAGCCTGCGGCGGTGAAAAACATTCAGGTCAAACTCTACGACCTCGAATACCGTTGGTGGTATCAGGGCGATTTTTCCGGTCTGGCATCGTATGCCGGGAAAGCCTACCACAAGCCCGTATTCGAGCAAAGTCTCGCCACGGCCGGCGATGGGAAGGCAGAAATCAGTCTGCCCGCCGACAAAGAGAGAGAAGGAAATTATCTTTTGAGCGTCAGCCTTCCCGACGGCCATACCGCCGGACAAATCATTTATTTCGACTGGGGCTGGGGAGAGCGGCCTCAAGGAGATGCCCAGGTATTGGCCTTGCGCAGTTCGAAATCCACTTATCAGGCCGGAGAGGAAGTCACCATCGATTTCCCGACCCAGCCGCAAGCCAAAGCCATCATCACTTTGGAGAACAGCCACGGTATTCTCAAACGAAGTCAGATGATTTCCACTTCGAATCAAGGAAGATACCGCTTCAAGGCCACAGCCGATATGGCTCCCAATGTCTATGTGAGTGTTCATCTGATACAGCCTCATTCCCAGACGGCCAACGACCTTCCCATCCGGATGTACGGTACGTTGCCCATCTTTGTTGAGAATAAAGATTCTCATCTTCAGCCCGTTCTGACCTTGCCGGACGAAGTGCGTTCCGGACAGGAATTCAAAATCAAGGTTAGGGAAAGCAACCGCAACGGTATGGATTACACTCTGGCCGTGGTGGATGAAGGTCTGCTGGACTTGACCAATTTCCGGACACCCGACCCTTGGAGCAGCTTTTACGCCCGGGAAGCTTTGCTTACCCGGACTTACGATTTGTATCATGATGTGGTAGGCTCGTTTGGAAACCGTTTGGAAAGTATGTTCACCGTAGGAGGTTCGGATGCCGTCATCGACTATTCCAAAAAACGCAACGAAAGGTTCAGTCCTATTGTCAAGGTGCTGGGTCCATTCCATCTGATGCCCGGCAAAGAAGACATTCATTCCCTGCGTCTTCCATCGTATCTGGGAGCTGTCCGGGTGATGGTCACAGCAGCCGAGGACGGACGATATGGTGCCGCAGAGAAATCTCTGATGATCCGTGATCCCCTGATGGTTCAAAGTTCCCTTCCGCGTTCTGTTTCTCCAGATGAACGCTTCGAACTGCCCGTCAGCGTATTTGTGAACGATGACCAGTTGAAAGAGGTAAAGCTGCATCTTGAGACCGAAGGACCTATCGCTCTCCTCCAAAACAGCGACACGATTCTTCATCTTCATGGAAGCGGAGAATACGATTTGAGTTTCCGGCTCAAGAGCGGCACGCAACCCGGCAACGCCAAACTGCGGATTCATGCCGAAAGCGGTTCGGAGAAAGCCGACCATGAGACCCGTATTCAACTCAGTGGCAAGAATCCGACCCATTACGAGACACAGTTCAGACAACTCAATGCGGGAGAGAGTTGGGCTGCCGAGCTGAATGCCATCGGTATGGAAGGAACAAATCAGCTGAAAGTGGAGGTTTCCGCTCTTCCGCCGATGAATCTCAACCGCCGGCTCGGTTTCCTGAGAGAATATCCTCACCATTGCGCCGAACA
>JAZRWU010000275.1:0-2331 GCA_045599885.1 Bacteroidales bacterium
AGTTGGAACTTGACTATTCAATTCTTGATGAGATTGAATATCAATATCCGATGTCAAACGCCTACTATCGTTACACAACACGCGGTTGTGTAAACAAGTGTGCATTCTGTGCTGTTCCAACTCTCGAACCCGACTATATGCCTTATATACCATTGAAAGAGCGTGTTGAACGTATAAATGATTTGTACGGTGAACAGAAAGATTTGCTTCTGATGGATAACAACGTGTTGGCATCCGAATATTATCCGCAAATCATTCAAGAAATCATTGATTGTGGTTTTCAGAAGGGGGCGAAATTTATTCAGCCAAATCTTTTGGAAATAGCCATAAGGAATTTGCAACGCAATGTAAATGATAGAGCGTATATCCGAAAAGCGTGGTATCTGATAGATGAATTATACAATTCGCTCAAAGGTGAGGAATCTTATACATTTTACACCATTCGCGAAAAGTACCATATCACCAAGTATCTGACAACCACGAAAGAAAGTCTTATTGCAGCATACGAAGAAATTAAACCAATTTACGAAAAGCATCACAAACCAGGATTGGGCAAACTTCGCATCGTTGATTTCAACCAAGGATTGGATGCCCGTTTGTTCACACCCGAAAAGGCTCGTTTAATGGGGCAGATTGCCATTCGTCCTGTGCGTATCGCTTTTGATGATATTCGCACAGAGAAGAAATATTGCGCTGCTATCAGAATGTGCAAGGATGCCGGAATGCGTGATTTTTCCAATTACTTGTTATACAACTTCAAGGATTATCCCGATGATTTGTACAAGCGTCTGAAAATCAATGTTGATTTGTGCGATGAATTGCATATAAGCATTTATTCATTCCCGATGAAATTCCACCCAATTCGCAAAACAGACGAAATGGATGAGGATTACTCACATAATCGTGATTACATCGGAGTACATTGGAATAGAAAATATATCCGAGCCATTCAAGCCATCCTCAACAGCACAAAAGGTAAGATTGGCAAGGGAACTTCGTTTTTCCATAAAGCTTTTGGATCTAATCTTAATGAGTATCACAAGTTGCTTGAAATGCCAGAGACGATGATTATTTATCGCTTTTTCTTTGAGTGGCTCAGTACGGAAGCCGCCATAACAATTGGCAAGGAAAAATTTGGGCATAGTTTTGGAAGCATTTCCACACAGGCGTGGTGGAATTGTTATTGTGAATGTGAAAAAGCAATTTCGCCTGCCGAATGGGAATCCGTGAAGTTGTTCATTCATACGAATGACTTTGACAATAGCAATGATAAATTCGCAAATCCACATATAGTCAAATTATTATCATTCTATAAAAACAACAGAAAGTTTGTTATTGAGGAAGGCACAGAACTGTTTGTAATGAAACAGGAATACGATAAGAAGCCGATACTTGAAGCCAAACGACGCGGTAAGAAAAATGAATAATACCTGCCGAAATGTCGCACCTACCTTTTCCGTTCCGTTTCCTCTCCGTTCACGGAGTCCGGTGATTTCCGTTCACCCGATGCCGTTTTTTTCTGAAATTGCCGGGCAGGCTCTTATTCCCGTCCAGTGTTTTTCTGAGCGTCTTTCTTCTTCCTCCGGAACAGGTCTTTCAGCGTATTGAAATCCTTGGAAAAGGCGATACCTATGCCCTGGTAATAGGGCACATCGGTATAAACAGACGATAAAACATCGTAATAGTTGGCCATGTTGAAGACTTTGATACGCAAAGAGCCGTCTCTGGTGATTTTGTACTCCACGATGATGTCACCGACCACATTGCCGGCCACCGCCTGTTCATCCTGAAAACCGTTGTCTCCATATATATCCAGGCTACCCTGTATGCTCAAGCGGTTTTCCATGAGATTGGTAGACAACTGCACATTGTACTCGTCCCCGTTGTATCCGCCATCACCGGGCTTGTACAGAAATCCCAGATTGACATTGTCGGTCAAAGCGGACATCATTTTCTGCAGATAGTGGGAAAACAGTTCGCTCAAGGAGTAACCAATTCCATAGTTAACCGTACTTCCGCTATTTTGCTCCGCTTCAAACCTTCCGATCAGCATCAGAGAAAAAGCCTGGCGGAACATTTCTTCCTTATCGGTGGTATCCAGCGCATTATATACCATAGACTGAATGGATTCGTCCACATCATCCATCCGTATGTTGAAATTGAACTCCGGATTCAGCAGGTTTCCTTTCAGAGAAAGTAGGGTGGATACCGGAATGGAGCGGTAGGAAGAAGTCAGGGAAGATTCATTCAACAGATTGGTAATAGAGGTCTTGGTCGAATAGGAAGCGCGGATATCCATCTGACCTTCACTGGGCTTGCCATTCCAGGACA
>JAZRWU010000276.1:0-7049 GCA_045599885.1 Bacteroidales bacterium
GACATTTCAAACATTGATGAGTCTGTATACCGTCCTTCCAGCCGGCTTATTCACACAAAAACACTAACAAACAATGGGACTTTTCTCTTTTACTCAAAAAATAGCGATGGACCTTGGAACGGCCAACACCGTCATCATCCAAAATGACAAGGTGGTGGTGGATCAGCCTTCCGTAGTCGCTCTCGACCGCAAGACGGACAAAACGCTGGCGGTGGGTGAGCAGGCCCGTCTGATGTATGAGAAGACGCACGAGAACATCCGTACCGTCCGTCCTCTCCACGATGGTGTCATCGCCGACTTCTTCGCTGCAGAGCAGATGATCCGCGGTTTCATCAAAATGGTCAATCCTCACAGTGGTGGCCTTTTCTCGTCTTTGCGTATCGTCGTATGCGTTCCTTCCGGTTCTACCGAAGTGGAACTGCGTGCCGTACGCGACTCGGCGGAGCATGTCGGCGGCCGTGAGGTCTATATGATTTATGAGCCTATGGCGGCCGCTATCGGTATCGGTATCGATGTCCAGGCCCCCGAAGGCAATATGATCGTCGATATCGGCGGTGGCACGACGGAAATCGCCGTCATCTCGCTGGGCGGTATCGTGGCCAACAAGTCTATCCGTGTGGCCGGTGATGAATTCACCAACGACATTCAGGAATATATGCGCCGTCAGCACAACCTCCGTATCGGAGAGCGTACGGCCGAGCAGATCAAGATTCACGTCGGTTCCGCTCTGACCGAATTGGCCAATCCGCCGGAGGATTATATTGTGGAAGGTGCCAATCAGATGACCGCGCTTCCGATGCAGGTGCCGGTTTCGTATGTCGAAATCTCGCACTGTCTCGAAAAATCCGTTTCCAAAATCGAAACGGCTGTGTTGAGCGCATTGGAGCAGACGCCGGCGGAGGTCTATTCCGATATCGTCCGCAACGGTGTCTATCTTACGGGCGGTGGCGCTTTGCTGAGAGGTTTGGCCGAACGTCTGAGCAACAAGATCAGCATTCCGTTCATTGTTCCTGAAGATCCTCTCCACGCTGTGGCCCGTGGTACGGCGGTGGCTCTGAAACACGTTGACAATTACAATTTCCTGCTCCGATAGGGAATTTGCCTGAAGTCCCGCGCTTATGCGTGCATTGTTGATGTTCCTTCAGCGTTTCGGTACGACGCTGTTGTTTCTGGTATTGGAAATAACAGCGCTGGTGCTGTTGTGTACCCGGAACGACTTTCAGAGAAGCGTGGTTTTCAGTTCGGCCAGCCGTTTGAGCGGTCAATTGTATGAGGTCCAGTATTCGGTCAACCGCTATTTCCATCTGAAAGACACCAACCGTGCCCTGTGGATACGCAACGGAGAACTGGAGAAACGGATTGCCACGTTGGAGGCTTCGCTCCGTGAACACGAACTGCCCGAACAAAATCTCAAGGAGTCGGACGAGTTCAGTTTCATTTACGGCCAGATCATCAAGAAAGACGTGAGCAGCCCCGACAACTATATGACGCTCAATATCGGCTCCAACGACGGAGTGGAGGAACGTATGGGTGTTTGCGGTGTCGAAGGTATTGTCGGTATCGTGGTGCGATGTACGCCACATTATTCCCTGGTGGCTTCGGTGCTCAATTCCAAGATGAGTTTCAGCTGCAAGGTCGCGGGAACGCAGGCGGTCGGCTCTTTGAGTTGGGACGGCCGCGACACGCATTATGCCTATCTGGAGGAAATGCCCGGATTTATCCAATGGCAAGCCGGGGATACAGTAGTGACTTCCGGTTATTCCAACACTTTCCCCGAAGGCGTTCCTGTGGGCGTGATTGAATCGTACGATAAAAAGAGCGCGGAGAATATCTATTCAGCCAAAGTCAGGCTTTTCACTCATTTTGAGTCAATTTCGGAAGAGCGTATCCTGAGGATGCGTTTCCGCGATGAACTGATGGAATTGGAGAAGGAGGTGAACCCATGACACGTCATCTGTTCAGAAATATCGTCCTGATGCTGATACTGGTGCTGTTTCAGGTGCTGGTGCTGCAGGGAATGACGTTTATGTATGCCGTTCCGCTGATATATATCTATATCTTGCTGATATGGCCTTCCGAGGCTCCTGTCTGGCAGGTGCTGCTGTTGGGATTCGTCCTGGGTCTTTCGGTCGACATTCTGAGCGACACCATGGGAATAAACGCATTTGCCACGACGACGGTAGCCTATATGAGACATCCTTTGCTGCGTCGTTTCGCCAAAATCGACAACCTTGACAAAGTGGATCCCGGTGTATATACGCTCGGTTTCCCGGCTTTCTGGAAATATGCCTCGGTGATGCTCCTGACACATCACTTTCTGGTCTATCTGCTGGAGTATTTCAGTGTCTTCAATCCTTTGCTGATGTTGGGAAAATTCGCATTCAGCACGGTATTGACGATTATTCTCATCGCATTGTTGGAGCGTTTCCGGCAATGATGAATCCATCTTATGCTATCTTCCTGAAGGACGATGAATGACAGAGACAGGAATTTCGACAATCGTGGACAGCTCATTACGTTTTTCATAGTGGGTATTGCCCTCGTGTTTGTCATCCGGCTGGTTTTCCTACAACTTCTGACCGATAAATACGATGCCTACGCCGGCAGCAATGCCCAGCTCAGAAGAGTGGTGTATCCTGAACGCGGCCTGATATACGACCGTGAGGGCAGGGTGATGGTATTCAACAGTATATTTTACGACCTGATGCTGACACCCCGTGAGATGAAGGGACTCGATACGCTCGATTTCTGCCGTACGATGAACATCACCCGAGAGGATTTTGACAAGCGGATGGCCGATATCCGCAACCGCAAACTCAATCCCGGTTATTCGAGTTATACGCCTCAGCTTTTCCTTTCCCAACTGACGGTGGAACAGTACGGTCCTCTGCAGGAGGCATTATACCGTTTCCCGGGATTCTCTATCCGTAAACGTTCCCTGCGTCAGTATTCCCGCCCGATTGCCGCCCATGCTCTGGGTTATGTCGGTGAGGTCAATGCCCGCGATCTGGAGACGGATTCCTATTATTCCGCCGGCGATTTGAGCGGACGTTCCGGAGTGGAGCGGATGTACGAGAAGGAATTGCGTGGAGAAAAGGGATGCGAGATTTTCCTGCGCGATGTGCACGGACGCGTCAAAGGCCCCTACAACGAGGGTTTGGACGATATTCCTGCCGTGGCGGGCCATAGCCTGACGCTTTCACTCGATATGGAACTGCAGGAATATGCCGAGCGGCTGATGACCAACAAACGTGGGGCCGTCGTCGCTATTGAGCCATCTACGGGAGAAATACTCTGTTTCGTGTCGTCTCCGTCGTACGATCCCGGACTGCTCGTCGGAAATGAGAGTTCCAAGCATTACCGTGAACTGCTGGCCTCGCCCGACAAGATTTTCCTCAATCGTCCGATACAGTCGTTTTATCCTCCAGGATCCACATTCAAAGCGATGCAGGCATTGGTTTTGCTGCAGGAAGGCATCATCACGCCCGAGACTTCCGTAGCTTGTCACGGAGGATATTTCAGCAACGGTGTCAAGATGGGTTGTCACAACCATACCTCTCCTTTGAGTTTGGTGCCCGCCATCTCCACTTCCTGTAATGCTTATTTCGCCGCCTCCTACCGGGCTATGATCGATGCTCCCAAATACGGTACCTCCACCCATGCGATGGATGTCTGGCGCTCTCATATTCTCTCATTCGGCTATGGAGAACGTCTGGGGGTGGATATGGCCTATGAGCAGCGGGGCTCGATTCCCACTTCGGCCCGCTACAACCGGATATACGGAGAAAATCATTGGAAAGGCTCCACCATCGTGTCCAATTCCATCGGGCAGGGAGAAATCGAGGCGACGCCCTTGCAGATTGCCAATTTCTGCGCGACGATAGCCAACCGCGGCTGGTTCATCACGCCTCATATCGTCAAAGGCATAGAGGGTTCGCAAATCGATTCCATCTATACGCAGAAGCATGAAGTCTCTGTGGATCCGAAATATTTCCCCTATATCGTACAAGGTATGAGGGGGGCTGTCAATTCGGCCATAGGAACCTCGCATGGCGTGGATATTCCCGGAATCGAGATATGCGGCAAGACCGGAACGGCCCAGAACAAGGGCAAAGACCATTCCATTTTTATGTGCTTTGCCCCGATGGATCATCCTAAGATCAGTATGATGGTCTTTGTGGAGAACGGCGGATTCGGAGCTACCTGGGCAGTGCCGACGGCGAGTCTGTTGTTGGAAAAATATTTGAACGACACCATAGCCGACAACCGTCTATGGATGGAGAAGCGGCTCCTGGAAGCCGATTTGATGTGATAGGACTATGATGGATAGAAACAACGCACCGCTCTGGCGGACTCTCGACTGGCAGGCCGTGATTCTTTATATCGTGCTGGTCCTTTGGGGATGGGCCACTATCTACAGTGCCAGTTACGATTTCGACAGCGCCAGCATTTTCTCGATGGATATCTCTTCGGGAAAGCAATTGCTCTGGATCGGCATTTCGCTCGTGGTGGGTATGGTGCTTCTGTTTGCCGATTCACACGTCTATTACAATATCGCAGATGTCGTATACCTGCTTATTCTTGCGGTCCTGCTGCTGACCCGTTTTGTGGCGCCGGATATCAAAGGTTCCCACTCCTGGCTCTATTTCGGTTCGTTCAGTATCCAACCTGCCGAGTTCGCCAAGTTCGCCACAGCCCTGATATTGGCGAAATACATCGACAAAAGCGGCTTCAATCCCACCAGAAACAAGCGCGACTGGCTGGTATTTGTGCTGATATTTCTTCCGGCGCTTCTGATTGTCCTTCAGAATGAGACGGGTTCAGCCTTGGTCTATGTGTCTTTCCTCTTGGTCCTCTACCGGGAAGGATTGTCCGGTTCTCTGTTGTCTTTGGGCATCTGTGCCATCGTCTTTTTCATTATGTCCATCCGTTTCGGAGGCATTTTCATTTTTGAGAAAACCGTGTTGGGAAGTTTCCTTGTCCTGCTTCTGGTTCAGATTCTCTTCCTCTGTTTTTTCTATTCCGAAAACCGTAAGGAAAAGAATGCCTGCCATATCATGATTCTTGTCCAGTCTTTTTGCCTGCTTGTCGGGCTGGCTGTCAATCTGTTTGCCGTTCATTTCAATCTTTGCTGGTTGCAATACGGACTCTTGGCTGCTTCCTCCATGTATATTCTCATTCTCTTTTTTAAGAAAGGACTTCGTAAAACCGGTCTGATATTGGGTTTTATCCTCGGCTCCATTCTTTTCCTGTTCGCCGCCGATTATCTTTTTGAGGAAGTATTGGAGCCTCATCAGCGTACCCGTATCGAGGTTTTTCTCGGCATTGTGGACGATCCCACCGGCACCGGCTACAATGTCAATCAGGCCAAAATCGCCATCGGTTCCGGCGGATTCCTCGGAAAAGGCTACCTCAAAGGCACCCAAACCAAGCTCAAATACGTTCCCGAACAGGATACCGACTTCATCTTCTGCACCGTAGGCGAGGAACTCGGCTTTATCGGATGCGTGCTCCTTATCGGACTTTATGTCTATCTCCTAGTCCGTCTCATCCAAATGGCCGAGCGCCAACGCAACCGTTTCGCCCGTGTCTATGGCTATTCTGTCGTCAGTATCTTGTTCTTCCATCTCCTTATCAACATAGGAATGGTCATCGGTGTCATGCCAGTTATAGGTATCCCCCTTCCATTTTTCAGCTACGGCGGTTCTTCTCTTCTCGGTTTCACCACGCTTCTGTTCATTTTCTTGAGATTGGATGCGGACCGCTTCCGCTACAACTGATTTCGTGAATTCTGACGGTGACTTTGGCTTGACTCTTCGGTCACATAGCCCGCTATGCTCCCTCATCGTCAATTCAAATTCCCTCGCCATAATTCACGAAATGGCCGCTTCGTTCGGCGGAAATGTTTGATTTTTTGTCTGAGTGTTGATTATTCGTTTTCACTTTCTTATTTTTGGGATGCTTTTTAGAACCTGTTTAAATTTGTCCGATAGAGATTTTTCTGGACATTCCGAGTGGATTTTTCCCGTTTTCCGATGACGGATAGCGGGCTATTCGAAGAGGAAAAGGGGAAAAAGACGCCGGGAAGACAGGAAAAGCGCATCGAAATGAGTTTGAATAGCTTAATAATATTTTCATTGGAAGAAATTTAAACAGCTTCTATATTTGTGTGGCGTTATTGACTGTCAATGGTTTTAATTCATCCACACACAGCAACAGCCTATTGTAAAATCGGATATATCAAATCAGATTTGGCAATCCGCTTCTTGATTTGCCAAAACCGACAATTATTCTTATCTTTGTCCGAACTCATATCGTACGCCGCACACCAGATGTGCTGTGAATCGTATGTTCTGAATAAACGGGTGATGAAAAGAAAATTCTCATTTTGGATGGTCACGGTTTTGACGATGTTGACTTTGTCGGCTTCGGTGATTCCGCATCATCATCACCTGGAAGGTGAAATGGCCTGTTTCCTATCGGATTACGGACATTCCGATCAGGAGGAGGACAGCGATTGCGGCGGCGGGGAAAATTGGAACTGTGTGGCGCATGAGCCATATCTGTATCACAGCCCTGTCATATTGGAGCAAGCCGTTCCCGTATTATTGACAGTCATTCATCTGGAATGGATTCCCAGCCATCAGATCCGCCATTTCTTTGACCATCCGCTCATTCCATTGCCCGAGCCGCCGCTGATGCGTCATCAGGGTAGGAGAGCGCCGCCCTGCCTCTGATCGACCCTTGTATGGGAGAGGGCAACTACTTCTCTTTTCTGTTTTTTCGCCGCCACACCATCCATGATAATGGATAAGGTGTCACATTCTTAGAAGCTGTTTAAATTTGTTTCGAGATTTTTTGAGAGTTGTTTTTGAAAAAGAGCCTCAAAAAAATCGAAAGCACCATAAATTATTGTTGTTGTAAGAAATTTAAACAGCTTCTTATCCACAGCAGAAAATGACATCCGATTTTCAAGTGCGTTTTCGGTTTTTCCGATGCCTTGATGGTCTTTTGGTCCGCTTCGGGCCATCCTTTCGCTCACATAGCCC
>JAZRWU010000277.1:0-11261 GCA_045599885.1 Bacteroidales bacterium
GTGAACAACACTCGCCATGTGGAGGGCGTCCCGACAAACAATTGTGATTGGTGGAACTATGGTGGAATCACCCGAAGCGTAAAGCTTGTCGAGACTCCCGCAACTTTTGTCCGTGAGTATTCAGTGCGCCTTTCCGATGACGGGAAATCTATAGAAGGATGGGTCCGGCTTGACGGTAAGACAGCCGTCAATGAAATAGCCGTTGAAATTCCGGAATTGAAATATAAGGTTCTTGCCCATGTTGACAATAATGGATTCGCCGAGTTTTCCCATAGATCCAGGCCTCAGCTCTGGAGTCCCGATTGCCCGAAGATTTACGATGTGAGCATTTCTACTCCTTGTGAAACAATCGTTGACGGGATTGGTTTCAGGACCATCAAGGTGGATGGAACGAAGATACTCCTTAATGGGAAACCGATTTTCCTGCGTGGAATATGCATGCATGAGGAAACCATGGATGAGCGGGCGGGCAGAGCCTTTAACGAGGAACAGGCGTCGAAACTTCTCGATGCGGCAGAGGAACTCGGGTGTAATTTCCTGAGGTTGGCCCATTATCCGCACAATGAGAATATGGTGCGTCTTGCGGAGGAAAGGGGCTTCCTCATCTGGTCTGAAATCCCGGTTTACTGGACAATAAGTTGGAATAATCCCGACACATATACCAACGCTCAAAACCAACTTGAAGAAATGATTACCCGCGATCGGAACCGCGCCGCCATTATCATCTGGTCCGTAGCCAACGAGACCCCACGCTCTCCCGCACGCCTGGAATTTCTTTCCAAACTCATAGACCGTGCTCACGAAATGGATGGAACGAGACTTGTCTCGGCCGCCATGGAAAAAGACAACATAGATGAATATACGGTGACCGTGGATGATGAACTTATCGGAAAGACTGACATTATCAGTTTCAACCAGTATGTCGGTTGGTACGACGGTAATCCTGACAAGTGCTCGAAACTGAAGTGGGTATTTCCTGTCGAGAAACCAGTGGTCATCACTGAACTCGGAGGAGGAGCCCGTTATGGCTTCCATGGAAGCCGCGATGAATGTTTCACCGAGGAACATCTTGTCTATCTTTATGAGGAGCAGACCAAAATGATGGATAAAATTGAAGCTCTGGCAGGCACGACCCCATGGATTATGAAGGATTTCCGCTCGCCCCGCCGCCAGCTTAAAGGAATTCAGGATGAATTCAACCGCAAGGGTCTGATGTCTGACAAGGGAGAAAAGAAAATGGCTTTTGATGTCCTGAAAGCATGGTATGAGACCAAACAATGAAAATGCAAACTAGCATCCTATTGACATCAGCGGTTCTGGTGTTGGCAAGTGTCCGCAAAAACGGGCACATAAGCGTGTGATGTCTGCGTTTGGTCTTGTTTTCTCTATGGGATTGATGTATTTTTGCGGTCGATAAGGTAGTATTATGATTTGCAACAGTATTCTCGATACCATAGGAAATACTCCAATGGTGCGCATACATAAGATGTGCCCGAATCCAAATGTGAGCATTTTGGCAAAAGTCGAAGGTTTCAACCCTACCGGAAGCATCAAGGACAGAATAGCCGTGGCCATGGTCGAACAGGCAGAGGCCGACGGCAAACTGTATCCCGGAAAGACCATCATAGAACCGACTTCCGGAAATACCGGGATAGGACTTGCCATCGCCGGAATAGTGAAAGGTTACCCCGTTGAGATAGTGATGAGTTCTGCGGTTTCCGTCGAAAGGCGCAAAATCATCCGTTCCTACGGCGGAAAGGTCATTCTCACCCCCGCCGAAGAAGGCACCGACGGAGCCATAAGACTCGCCAGGAAGATGGTCGCTGAAAATCCTGCGAAATACTATATGCCCGACCAGTTCTCCAATGCCAGCAACTATATGGCCCACTATAAGAAAACGGCCATAGAGATATGGCAGCAGACGGAAGGGAAAATCGACTATCTTGTCGGAGCCATCGGCACTTCCGGCACGCTTATGGGTCTTGCTCGCTTCCTCAAGATTATGAACCCCGACATCAGGATAGTATGTGCGTATCCTGTCAAGGGACACTATATCCAAGGACTCAAAAATATGGAAGAAGCTATCGTCCCGGATATCTATGACCCGGACATTCTCGATTCACAAGTGATGATAGAGAGCGAAGAGGCCATAGAAACCGCCAGACAGGTCAT
Organism: Bacteroidales bacterium; assembly: GCA_045599885.1. Lineage (GTDB taxonomy): Bacteria > Bacteroidota > Bacteroidia > Bacteroidales > UBA1402 > UBA1757. The sequence continues at coordinate 2,173 of JAZRWU010000277.1, forward strand.
ATTGAATGAGGGAATATTTGTCGGGATGAGCAGCGGAGCCGCCATGCTTGCCGCCATGCGTACCGCAGAAAATATAGCCTCCGGAAACATCGTGGTGGTTTTTCCTGACCGAGCCGAGAAATATCTCAGCACAACCATGTTTGACAAGTTCTCAGCCGACTGAGAAGCGGTTTTGAATCGTTTCGGGATTTTTTGATATGCCATTCCGTAAACGGACTCATTTTGTTATTTCTTGAATTCTCCGATATTTTTGCAGAAAACAGCAAAGGTTTCATCATGAACTTTTTGGAAGAGCGTATTCTGAGTGAAGGTTGCGTCAGACCTGGAGGAATCCTGAAAGTGGATGGATTTCTCAATCATCTCATTGACATACAACTGCTCAACAAAATCGGTGCCGAATTCAGGAAAAGGTTTGAAGGGGTGGAAGTCACCAAAATCCTCACTGTCGAATCGGGCGGAATTGCCATTGCCAGCATTACTGCCAACTGTTTTGACGTTCCCGTACTGTTTGCCAAAAAGGCACCCGGCAGCAATATGGACAACGAGACCTATTCTGCCAAGGCATATTCTTTCACTCATCATTGTGAATGTATGATTTCCGTCGCCCGACGTCACTTGGGGCCGAATGACAAAGTACTCATTATCGATGATTTCCTTGCCATGGGCTCTGCCACTATGGCTCTTGTGGATATCGCTCATCAGGCCGGAGCGCAGATCTCAGGCATCGGCATTGCCATAGAAAAAGGCATGCAGCCTGGAGGAAAATCACTCAGAGAGAAGGGGCTTCGCCTCGAATCGCTTGCCATCGTAGATAATATGAATCCAGAGACAGGAGTCATACAATTCAGGAAACAATGAACTCAACCGATAACTTGTTCCAGCTTAACGGACGTGTTCCTGTAGCCAAAGCCGTACCTTTCGGTCTGCAGCATGTTCTGGCTATGTTCGTGGCCAATGTCACCCCCATTATCATTCTGGCCAATATCGCCGGTATTGACCAAGCGCTTTCTGCCGCACTCGTTCAAAATGCGATGATTATTGCCGGAATCGGCACGCTGGTCCAGTTGTATCCCGTCTGGAAAATAGGATCCCGACTTCCTATCGTGATGGGCATCAGTTTCACCTTCCTTTCTGTCTCTATCGGCATTGCCACCACTCAGGGAATGGGGACTTTGATAGGGGCCGTCCTGATCGGAGGTTTAGTGGAAGGCCTGCTCGGACTTTTCGCCAAATATTGGATCCGGATCATATCTCCCATCGTAGCAGCCACAGTGGTGACTTCCATCGGTTTTTCTTTGTTACCGATAGGGGCCAATTCCTTTGCCGGTGGTCAGGGTGCCGCTGATTTCGGTTCGGCTCAAAACTGGATTATCGGCTCGGTAACGCTTGTTTTCTGCCTTCTCTGTCAGATTTTCGGCAAAGGCTTCTTCCGTTCTCTGTCCGTGCTGACGGGATTGACAGCCGGCTATATCCTTTCTATTTGCCTCGGAGCGGTTGATTTCTCCGGCATTCATGATGTCGGAGTGGTGTCCTTGCCAAAAATTCTTCCTTTCAAGCCCGAATTCAATGTGGGGGCGATTCTGTCTTTGACGGCGATTTTCCTGGTATCCGCCACAGAAACGATAGGAGACACTTCGGCTTTAGCATCCTCTGCTTTGGGGCGCGATGCGTCCACACGCGAGATTTCCGGTTCGCTGGCTTGCGACGGATTCGTCAGCGTCATGTCAGGAATCGCAGGCTGCACTCCCATCACATCGTTCAGTCAGAATATCGGTCTCGCTGCCATGACCAAGGTGGTCAACCGCTTCTCCATTGCGATAGGAGCCGTGATTATGATTATCGCCGGTATTTTCCCGGCGTTCGGTTTGATTCTGACGACGATACCCCAAGCCGTACTCGGCGGCTGCACCATCATGATGTTCGGAAGCATTGTCTTCGCCGGGATAGGCATGGTGTCCAAATGCGGCCCGACCTACCGCAATCTTATCATTGTTTCCCTCGCATTGAGTGTGGGACTGGGATTTACCCAGACAGCAGGCATTTTCGACATCTTCCCGCCCATCATACGTTCTGTCTTCTCGGAGAATTGCGTGGCTGTCGCCTTTATCATGGCCGTGGTATTGGACCTCACACTTCCGAAAGACACAAGTTCAAATTGAGCGTAGCCCTATCTACGCAAAAAAACAATTCTTCTTTGTCGGTCAATGAGGAATTTGAATTATCTTTGTTGAATTGATGGACAATCGCCAATCATCAACGGAAATGATACATCCATTAGCGGACGTCAAGTCGAAACATATTGGAGAGAATACGAATATCTGGCAGTTTTGCGTCGTGTTTTCTGAAGCCCGTATCGGCAGCAATTGCAACATCTGCGCCAACGTGCTGATTGAGAATGACGTAACCGTCGGTGACAACGTGACAGTGAAAAGCGGCGTACAGCTGTGGGACGGCGTCACCTTGGAGGACAATGTGTTTGTCGGGCCCAACGTGACTTTCACCAACAACCGCTTTCCCCGAAGTAAAGTATATCCCAAAGAAAACTGCAGGACGGTGGTGAAAAAAGGCGCCTCTTTGGGAGCCAACACCACTGTCGTCGCCGGAATCACCATCGGGGAGCGGGCTATGGTCGGTGCCGGCAGTGTAGTCACCAAAGACATTCCCGCCTATTCGGTCTGGTTCGGCAATCCGGCACGCCTTCGCGGCTATGTGGACGAGAAGGATGTCTTCACACCCATAGACGATACGGAGGAAATATGAACCGTATATATTTTTTTTAAGACCAAGTATATGATATCCAACATCATCAAAGCAAAAGACATCCTCGAGAAACAGGGGGCCTGCGGGCTGGAGACGGCCATGAACGCAGATAATATCTTCACACTCGATTTCGACGGAGTGGAAAACATCAGTTTTGCCAGCCTCCGCACACTTCTGAACTGCCACAGAAAAGGCTTCCGATTTTCCGTCATCAACGCCTCGGCCGATGTGGTGGAAAGATTCGTGGATTCCGGAGTATCTTCCTATATCGACATCACGAGAAAACCCAAACCCGTTGATTTGGAGAAATATTCCATTTTCGGGGAAGGATATCTTTCCAAGGCTTTCAACAGCCAGGACGGAGACTCGATGCTGAAAATGTACGGTGACAATATGCCCGAGGAAGTGGTGATCCGCGAGAAAAACGTGGCCCGCGCCGTGCTGCTGTTCGGTCTCAACACCCCGATGGTAGGTACCGTGTATGACTACAAAGGCAACAAATGCCTCGATTTCGAACGCATCGAAGGCAAGCGCTCGTTCTCCCGCATTATTTCGGAAGAGCCCGAACGCATCGAAGAGCTCAGCCTCCGTTTCGCCAAAATGTGCAAGCAGCTGCACAGCACGCCTTGCGATACCCACACTTTTACCGACCGTACCCTCATCTACCGCAACGTGATTGCCGGCAGTCAGGCCATCAACGAGGAGCAGAAGGTCAAAGTTCTGGCTTTCATCGACAGCATTCCCAAAGCCACCACCTGTTTGCACGGCGATTTGCAGCCCAGCAATGTCATCACCAACGGCAAGGAGGATTTCTGGATTGACCTTTCAGATTTCGGCTACGGATATCCCCTGCTCGACCTCGGAATGTGGTATTTCCTTTCCTGCCTCAATCCCGAAGAATTGACCCAGCACATTTTTCACCTCAGCCAAGAGACCATGAGGAATGTGTGGAATATTTTTGCCACAGAATATTTTGGTGCCGACACTCCTCAAAAGCAAGAAGAAGTCCGCCAAAAAGTCGAGCCGTTTGCCGCCCTTCACATGCTTTATCTCGGCTCGATGTACGGCTTCCGTCCGGGCATGATGGAATTCATCGAAAAGACGCTTCTGTAATTCGCATTTTTCTCAGAACAGCGAGGGAGCGACGGACATCAGTCCGCCGCTCCCTCGCTGTTCTGGTATCAATATCGAAATCAATACTTATAGAAACCTTCTCCTGCAGCCTTGCCGGTTTTTCCTTCATCCAGCATTTTCTTGAGGATTTTCTCCATAGCCTTGAAGTTGTAGGGCAACATCATTTTCTTAAGCAGCGGCGAAAGGAGGCCGGGAACTTTCTGATATTGCAGCACAATGTTGTAGGCGGTGGTCACTCCCACTACGTCGAAAATCTCGAACGGACCACGGGGAGCACCGGTTCCCAATTTCCAAGCATTGTCGATGCTGGCAGGATCGCTGACTCCGTTCACATACAGGTCAAGACCGCTGAGAAGGAAAGGAACCAACATTGAATTCAACAGATAACCGGATTTTTCTTTCATCACGGGCAGTGCGAACATCCGGATATCGGCAGCGAATTTCAAAACGGTGTCAAAATTTTCTTTCTTGGTAAGCGGCTGCGCCATCACCTCGGCGGTATTGTGGCTCCAGATGGCATTGGCAAAATGCAAAGAAAGATATTTCTCCGGTCTGCCGGTATATTTGGCGAACGTTGAAGGCAGAAGGGTGGAACTGTTGGTCACAAGCAAAGTCTTCTCGGGAAGCAGCGGAGCCAGAAGTTTGTAGAAAGCGATTTTATCCTCGGCATTCTCGGCCATGGATTCAATCACCAGATCGGCATCAGCGACGGCTTTGGCCATATCCAGTTCGAGCTTCAGATTTTTGTAGGCAGCCTCCACCTTGGCCAGACACTCTTCTTTGGAGAAATGGTCGGCATCGGCAATACCGGCAGCCCAATTCTGTTCGGCTTGAGGACCGGCCATAGCCTCCACCGTGTCTTGATAGACCTTATACAAATTGTCGATTTTGGGTTGAGTACGGCCGATACTACCTTGACTGCGAAGCCAAATGGTCACATCAAAACCACAATACGCAGCCTGAAACGCGATCTGACTGCCCAGGACGCCACCTCCGGCGACCACTACTTTACGAATATCCATACTGAAAATTTATATTGATAATGATATGATTTTTCCGCCACGAATGTACCGCTTTTTTCCAAGAAAACAACATATTCCGACTCTCACTTTTTTCATTCATTCACCTCTGTCCTACGATGGATAAAAAAATTGTAATTAACTTTGCATCCGAAAACAAACAATTCAAACTATCAATCAAAATAGGTTCTAATAATAAGTATTTGCAGATGTATTACATTTTTGTTGTCAACGGACGGAAAGACAAAGCGTTTATTCTTGACGAGATAAAAGCGCAATTACAGGACGTCCATATCCATCATGAAATCTATACCACTACGGGAGAAGGTGATGCAACCCGTTTTGTGAAAATTTATTGCGACTTTCACCCGCAGGAGGAAGTCTGCTTCGTCGCTTGCGGAGGCACGGGGACCTTGAGCGAGGTGGTCAATGGTGTCATCGGTTCCGACAACAAACGTGTGGCTCTGCTGGCCTACGGTTCCGGCAACAATTTCACGCTCCATTTTCCCGGAAGAGATTTCCGTTCCATCAAAGACATGTTGGAAGGCGAGGTTCAGGTTTCTGACGTCATCAAATGCAACAACGATTACTCCATCAATGTCATCAATCTCGGTTTCGACTCGATGGCCGCCCATTATGGAGCCCAATATATCCTCAAAGGAAAAGACAAGCCTTATCTTCGCGGCACAGTGCGTTCCATCATTCTCAACCGGTTCAACAATTACCGGATTATCGTGGACGGTGAACGCCTTACACGTGGAACCACCATGTTCTGCACTATCGCTAATGCCTCTCACTATGGACAGAACTACAAATGCGCTCCCAATGCCAAAATCGACGACGGTCTTATGGATGTGGAAGTCAACCGAAGCACCACTCTCCTCACTTTTGTCTTGATGTACAGGCATTTCAAAGACGGCCATCACGTCACCAATGCTTTTTGCCGCCGCCGGATGAAATTCAGAGACGCCCGCCATGTGGAGATTTCATCGAAATCCCTGATTTATCTATGCGTGGACGGTGAGACCGTAGCCTCAAGACATTTTGACATCAATATTATCGACAAGGCGGTGACTCTTCAGTTGCCGATTCTTAGAAAATAGGAAAACATCATGAGCAGCAGATCTGTTTCTGGCGAACTCAGCCACAAAATCATCATAGCCGTCGCCATTATCGTATTGGGCGGAATTTTCGGCATCATTGAATTTTCGGGAAGAGTGGTCACGGAATCCGTGAAAAAAACCGCCCAAAGTTCATTTGACACGTACGTAGGTGACATTGAGGAAATTCTCCATGAATTGGAGAGTATGAGCTCCTTTGTCATCTGGCAGACCGCCGACCACATTGACCAACCGGAATATATGCAGACGGTCAATGAGAAACTGATTCAGTACAATCCACTGGTTTCTGGCGCGACTATCGCTTTCACCAAGGATTTCTATCCGGAAAAAGGCGAATATTTTGCCCAACGCACCGCCAAAGACGCCGTATCGGATGGAATCATTCCATCCAGACCTTCGAATTTCGCTTCGGAGGAATGGTTTGTACAAGCCTTGGCACAAAAAGAAGGCATTTGGGGAGAACCTTGCCAAACCGAGGATGCCGGTCTCATTTCAAGATATTCCACGGCCTTGACCGATTCCACAGGAAATGCCTTTGCTGTCCTGGCCATTGATTTGTCTTTGGAACGCCTGGTCGAACAATTGGCCAGAGAACATTTCTATGAGAATTCCTATTCTGTCATTTTGAGCCAGAAGGGCGCCATCCTCAGTCATCCTCAACAGGAATTACTGATCAATGACGTTTGCGCTTTGGCTCAAAGCAAGAATGACTCCAAATTTGAAAAGCTTGCCCACAAAATGATGTCAGGAGAAACCGGAATCGGCGAAGTCCGTTCTGAGAAAGCGGCTGCCATCTTCGGACCGGTCAGCAACGGCTGGTCGGCCGCCATCATCTGTCCCGCCAAAGCGATTTTTGGGGCGACAGTCCGATTCCAGATTCTTTTGCTTCTGATTGCCCTTGCCGACTTGTTGGTCATTTATCTTGTCACACGCTCTATCATTTCGCGGACACTGCTTCCCATTACTGAAGTCACGTATCTCGCCAAAAACGTCGCAAAAGGCAATTTCAAGGCCGAAATTCCCACCGTGGAGGGCAACAACGAAATGTTCCATCTGCACGAGGCGCTCAGAAACATGCTGCGTTCCATCAACGATTACATTTCCCAATTAAGAACCACCACCGCCGCCAACCAGCGTTTTGAAAGCGAATTGGCCATCGCCAGCAGCATTCAGCAGCAAATGCTCAACACGGAGTTCATCAACGATGAAGAAGTGGATATCTATGCGACTCTGAAACCGGCCAAAGAAGTGGGTGGTGACATGTATGATTTTCTCCGCGTAGACAGAGCCATTTATTTTGCCGTCGGTGATGTTTCAGGAAAAGGCGTTCCCGCAGCATTGTATATGGCCATTTCACGTTCGCTCTTCCACTATGTATCGGGGATGTCCCTCAGCACCAACAATATTGTATCGTGCATCAACAATTCATTCTGCTCCGGTAATGACAACAATATGTTCATCACCCTCTTTGTCGGAAGGCTCGATCTGGACACCCGTGAATTGGTATTCTGCAATGCCGGCCACAATCCCATCGTGCTGATATCCCCCAACGGCAAAGCCGAATTCATCAAGGCAAAATCCAATCTTGCCGCAGGTGTCTATCATGAATTCCCCTACGAGAAAGAGAGCATGATTGTTGAAAAAGGGTCGCGTCTCGTGATATATACGGATGGTGTGACGGAAGCTGAAGACATCGTCAAGAACCAATACGGTGAAGAGCGTTTGATTGAGTTTGCCAACAGTCAAAGTGTTGACATTTCATCCGAAGAATTTACGGAAAACCTGTTCGTTTCCATCAAAGAGTTCACGAAAGAGAACGACCAGAACGACGACATCACGATTATGTCGGTTAAAGTCTGAGGAACAGTTTCTTATTTTTCAAAATCCCGGACCACGTAATACGCCGGCTTTTCCTGATAGTTTTCGTCTATCAGCAAGGGATGATTGTTCACACCCAACCAGGAGTCACGGTCGCTTAGATTCCAGAACGTCACGCAGTCAACGACATCTTTGTGACGGCGCAGGATGCCGAACAGCATATCGTACTGCTGAATCTGACGTTGCGTGATGCTGTCGCTGACCGCCGTCGCCTCGCGGCTGAATTGCAGCTGCCCTCCCATTTCGTGGTTGGCGCGGATATCCAATTCCGTCATGTGAATGTGATCCACAATAGCGGAATATTTCTGAATGGCATTTTCAATGTTCTCTGCGCTTGGGCCATAAATATTATAATGTCCCTGCATACCTATGGCATCAATAGGGGCTCCTTGAGCCTTCATTTTCCTGACCATCTGACAGATACGCTCACATTTTCCGGGATTGGCGGCATTATAATCGTTATAGACAAGCAATGCGTTCGGATCGGCCTCACGCGCATATTCAAAGGCCTTGGCAATAAACTCATCGCCAGCGATTCTGTAGAAAAGAGTAGGACGGTAAGGATTGTCCTGACGGTCGTCATCCGTGATGGCTTCATTCACCACATCCCAACAATATACCACGTCTTTGTAGCGGTTCACCACAGCGAGAATGTGGTTACGCATACGTTCAAAAAGGACTTCCTTGCTGACCAGCTGGTTGTTGTCGTCGTAAAACATCCAGTTTCCCACCTGATTGTGCCACACCAGACAATGGCCACGCATTTTCAAACCGTTGGCGCGGCAGAAATCAGCGACACGGTCCGCATTGGTCCAACGGAATTCCCCTTCGTGAGGTTCCGTAGGCTGCGGCTTCATATCGTTTTCGGACGTAATACTGTTGAAATTCTTTTTAATCAAGGCTATTTGCTCCGGATTGGAGATGTTGCGCTGATTGACAGCGACACCCATCAGGAAATAATCCTGATAGGCGTCTTTCAATCCATATTCTTCCGACTGCGCCTTGAGAGAGGTGTGTACGGAAAGCAGCACCACCAGAAGGACAAGGAAATTCTTTCTCATAATATATTAGAAGCTGTTTAAATTTCTTCCAATGAAAATATTATTAAGCTATTCAAACTCATTTCGATGCGCTTTTCCTGTCTTCCCGGCGTCTTTTTCCCCTTTTCCTCTTCGAA
>JAZRWU010000278.1:0-8295 GCA_045599885.1 Bacteroidales bacterium
TGACAGACCGCCAAAGAGAATTCCTGAGCATAGTTCAGCACCTGCATCCAGCGTTCCTTGTCCAAATGAGCCAAATCATCCCGGCCAATTCCCTCACGATACAGGCCATAGACAATCCCGGCATTGAAATTATCTCCGGCACCGACCGTACTCAGGGTGGGGATATCCGGCACCGGACATTCCATATCCCAAGAAGGAGTTTTAAGGACAACCGCTTTCGGTCCGGCTGTATAAACCATAATATCCGTATAGTTACGCATTATTTCCGAATAAATCCGGTTCGAGTCATCCCAACCGTACAATGCCATGAAATCGTCTTCGGAACCGCGCAGGATATCCGCAAAGGCATAATTCTCCTTCAGCACCGGCTCCAGATAACCGGCTTCATAACTATGGGACTTGCGGAAATTCACATCGTAATATATCAAGGCACCAGCCTCGCGGGCCGACTCAAGAAAACATTTCATTCTCGGCCTCAGCAAAGGATTGAGCGCATAATATGAGCCGAAAACCACGATATCGTCTTTCCGGATTTCTGGAAACTCACCTTTAAGACCTTCGTAGGAATAATCCTTGAAAAAAGTATAGTCGGCATTGCTGTGTTCGTCAAGAAAAGCCAGGGAGACGGCGGTTTTTGCCGTGGGATGATGATTGACAGAGCGGTCGGAAACGCCATTTTTCCGCATGAAATCACAAATCAGATCGCCGACCCGGTCACGTCCGACATCACTGATGAACTCCACGTTCAGACCCAGACGGCCCAGTGTAATCAGACCGTTGAACACACTTCCGCCCGGCGTCGCCTTGACGGGCTGGTTGTCTTTGAAAACAATGTCGAGAATGCTCTCTCCTATCCCGATGATTTTTCTGTCCTGATTCATTTCCATAATAGATTTTCAACGATATATCAAACACGACATGGATGCCGGATCAAAAATCTCATTGGCCACTTCGCAAATATCCATCGCGCTGACAGCATCGATTTTGGCAAGCAACTGGCTCAATGGCTCGAAATTCTGATAATACAACATGCTTTTCCCCATGCTGAGCGCCTGTGATTCCTTGTTCTCAACCGAAATGGCCAACTGACCAGAAATCTGTTTTTTGGCGGCCTGCAATTGCGTGACCGAAAGCCTCTGCTCGCGGAGTTTGCGCAATTCTCTGTCAATGATGCCCATACATCGCCCGACATCTTCAATGTCCGAGCCGAAATAGATGGAGAACAGTCCTGTGTCGCTGTAAAAATTGGTCGAGGATTCCACCGTATATACCAATCCGTTACGCTCACGGAGAATGTTGTTGAGGCGGCTGTTCATTCCCACCCCGCCCAAAATATTGTTGAGCAGAAACAGCACCAGACGCTTGTCATCATAGAGTGTATATGCCTTATTTCCATACAACACATGCGCCTGATGCGTGTTTTTGGAGAAATCGAGTTTCAGTCCGCGGGAAGCCTCCGGAGTGGTTCGGAGATTCAAAACCGAGGAGGAAGACGTATCGGGAATATCCTTCAAATACTTGGCCACCCAACGGTTCACACGAGAAGGAGCGACAGGAGACAAGGAGAAGAACGTCAAACGGTCGGTAGTGACACATCTTTTAATAAAGCGCTCAAAATCGGCCGTTTTCATTTTATTCAGACAATTCGGATCGCCTAAGATATTGCAACCGAAAGGATGATGGCTGTAGATATATTTCTCGAAATCGTCGTATATCAGTTCGGAGGGAGAATCCTCATAGACATTGATTTCGTCCAGCACCACTTCGCGCTCATTCTCAATCTCGTTTTCCGGGAAAGTGGAATGGAACAGCATATCGCACATCAATTCCAATGCCCGCTCAAAATCCTGTTTCAAACAGATGGAATAGAGAAATATTTCTTCTTTGGTCGTGTAGGCATTGACTTCTCCACCCACCGCCCCCATACGGTTGAGGATATGATAGCCGTTGCGTCGGGCAGTGCCCTTGAACAGCATATGTTCCGTAAAATGGGCGATTCCCTGCTCCTCAGGCATTTCGTCACGGGTGCCGGCCGCAATGACGAAACCGCAGCAGCAGACATCTCCGAGGCAGGGCTGCTGAATCACGCGAATCGCATTGGGCAAAGTATAGAGGCTGTCAGTCATTTTGCGTTTGGATAAAAGAGTCACGAAGCACCAGAACCGATTCAGGGCCCATATTCATCAGCAAATCGAGGGCGGACAATTCCTCCTGGAAGCCATAACGGTCCTCAAACACCTGAGTGTAGGGTCGGGGATGATAGCCGGGAAGCTCCACCGGACGCTTGGGATGTATCAAATCGCGCATATCCAAGACATCCAAAGGATAATCCATCTGAAAATCAGGCGTATATTCAATATCGGGATGAATATCCATACTCTCGCAGAGGCAGGAAAGCAAAGCTTCATCCAAATCGAAAAGAAACTCGAATTTCCTGTCAAACAAGGGCTGAAGGTCATCGCGGTAATAATCGAAAAAAGGAGACGAACGGTAGGCCGACTCAATACTGTTCCAATGCTGACGCTGCCAGGGTTCACGATAATCTATGCGGATGTCGCGTATCGGGTGGTCGTTTCGATGTTCCACAGGCACTGTCAGACTCACCGGTCCATTGCCGGATGCAATGACGCAACGGTTGCGATAGCTCTGTTTATGATAATGCTCACATTGTTCTATCCATGCCTTGTCCGACTTCCAAAGAAAGGCTAAATAGGAGATCGGAGGCATATAAGCGGATGAAAACAAAGCGATTGGCATACTTGTTCGGTTATTCGGCTTTTTTCATGAAACGGTTCCAACGTATCTTTCCGTGAAACCACGACTTGTCTTTATCGAGCGAGAGCCATACACGCAAAGGTTTGCCCACGATATGGTCTTCGGGGACAAAACCCCAACTGCGCGAATCCGCCGAATTGTGACGGTTGTCGCCCATCATCCAATAATAATCCATACCGAAAGTATATTCAGGACAGACCTGCCCGTCAATCCAGCACTCATCATCACGCCATTCGACGGTGTGATGCTCGTAATGCCGGATCACATGAGAATACAACTGATAATTATGAGCATCCAACTCGATGGTTGCGCCTTTACGCGGAATCCATAAGGGCCCGAAGTCATCACGGGTCCAAGGAATCGAATCGCAAAGAGGATAGACCGTGCCTCCCAGTTCAAACGGGCCGCAGACAGCCGGCTCGATGCAGACACGTTGGATATTGGAGGCTTTCGCCACCTTTTCGATAGTGGAGGAAGTGGCCGGGAAATGATAGACCGGAGCCATTCCGCCATCCTCACGACGGGAAAAGCCGAGCATATCGGGAAGACGGTTGTTGTCGGCGATGATGAAACGGTCCTCGCGGCTGATTCCCCATTTCTCAAACTGGGCATCGGAAATATATCCGCCCTTGGTCTGAACGAAATAATTGTACTGCACTCCGGGTTCGTCCTCCAGCAGGATGCCGTCTATATAAACTTGATTGTGAATGATTTGAAGCGTATCTCCCGGCAATCCCACACAACGCTTGACGTAGTTCTCACGACGGTCCACGGGACGCCAGACAATCTCACCGAAGGTTTCAGGATGTTGGTGGATATAGGCATCCGCCTGCGCTTCCGTCCAATGGTTTTCTTTGGATATGGAATAACGCAAGGTATAAATATCGGGATTCTGCATTTTGAGAGCCACCGTGTCGCCGGCCGGAAAGTTGAAGACCACGATATCCTTACGCTGGACTTCGCCACGGCCGCTCAAACGTTTGTATTCCCATTGAGGCTTCTCGAAATACGACTTTCCGCCCACCAGAGGCATCGTGTGCTGGGCCAAGGGAAACGACAGAGGCGTGAAGGGCATCCTCGGTCCGTAACTGACCTTGCTGACAAAGAGGAAATCGCCCACCAGCAATGACTTTTCGAGCGAGGAAGATGGAATCTGATAATTCTGGAACAAGAGAAGAAAGACGAAATAGACTGCCACCAACGCATACACAATCGCATCCACCCAATCCATGACGGTTTTCCAGAAATGATTCTTCCACGATTTCCAGAATCCCCAAGGAAGGAAGCGGGTCACATAAATATCAAAAGCGAATGGAATAGGAAGGAGCCACCAGAGGCTGTGTGTCCAAAAGACCAAAGCCACAAAAACAGCTGTCCATATCGCAAAGGCAATCCAACGGCCCGGAGTGGCTGAAAGACGCGGTTCTTTTTCTTTATCTTCTTGAATCATAAATAATTATGAATATTAGAAGCCCAACAGATCGTGCATTCCCAAAAAGCCTTGGTTCTGGAAGGTGTATTCCGCCGCCAGCACAGCGCCCAAAGCGAAACCGGCACGGCTTTTCGCATCATGAATCAGATGGATGGTATCCACTTCCGACTCATACACCACCTCGTGATAGCCCGGCACGGCCCCATAGCGTTCCGAGACAATCCCCAAATCGGAAAGCTGCCTGCTCTCTTCATTGACCCAGGCGTTCTTACGGTCGAGACGCGCGATGATATCCTCGGCCAAAGTCACGGCGGTACCGCTGGGAGCATCCAGCTTCTGCTGATGATGGATTTCCTTCATCCGGACATCATACTGAGGGAACAGATTCATTTTCTCGGCCAGAAACTTGTTGAGTGCGAAGAAAATATTGACTCCCAAACTGAAATTGGAAGAATAGAAGAATGTCTTGCCTTCCTGCTCACACATCCGCTGGATTTCCGGCATACGATCCAGCCATCCTGTCGTTCCGGAGACCACGGGAAGACCGGCCTCAAAGCATTTCAGATAGTTGCCGAAAGCCGTTTTGGGGCTGGTGAACTCAATGGCGACATCCGCCTGACGGAATTCCTCCGAGCCGAACATCTCCGGATTGTCAATATCGATGGCACAGACAATTTCGTGCCCGCGCTGAAGAGCGATGCGTTCAATTTCGTGGCCCATCTTGCCGTAACCGACCAAAGCTATTTTCATTTTTCCTAAGTTGAAATAATTGTCCGAAGTGACAAACTCCCTGAGACAGTTGACATGGACCGTTTCAAGACAGATTTCACCAATCGGATGCAAAAGTAATTGGAAACACTCATAAAAACAACCGTTAACTCTTTTCGTCAGACAATTCTTATCCTATATATTTGCAGCAAGAAACACCATCTCTATGAAACAAGTCCTGGCATATCTGCGCCGCCTTCAGGCCAACAACAACCGCGTGTGGTTCAACGGACACAAATCGGAATATCTCGAAGCGCAAAACCGTTTCAACGTATTCGCCACCTCCTTGATTGACGGCATCAAGAATTTCGATTCATCCGTTGCCGGCGTGACACTCAAAGACTGCACCTACCGCATCTATCGTGACGTGCGTTTCAGCGCCGACAAATCGCCCTACAAGCTTCATTTCGGGGTCTTTGTGGCACCCGGTGGCAGAAAATCCGGCTTTTCAGGCTATTATTTTCAGATTGGCGCCCAAAATGAATCGTTCAGCGCTTCCGGACATATCCTCGCGGCAGGCAACTACTACTGCGAGCCGAAAGTCCTGCAGATTCTCCGGGAGGACATAGAAGGCGGACAGGGCGATTTTGACCACATCGTCCGACAGCAGGCAGATTCCCGTTTTCGGCTGGAGACGGAGCAGTCGCTCAAAAAAGTGCCGGCAGGATTTCCCAAAGACGACGGCAATGCCGATTATTACCGGCTGAAGAATTTCTGTATGTGCTATATTCCGGACGATGAGTTCTACTACAGTCCCTATTTACTTGACAACACGCTGGAGCTTTTCCATTCTGCCAAGCCGTTCATAGATTACGTCAACAGAGCTATCGCCTTCGTCAAGGAGGGTTAAGCTGTTTTGATTTTCGGCTCACATACATTATTTTTGCAGACAAATTTGGATTTATGCCGAAATCAATATACAAAATACTGATTGTCATACTGATAATTGCCGGAATTTCCGCCTGCGCCACTGTCGGTTCACCCTCTGGCGGCCCCAAAGACGAGATCCCGCCGGTGAAACTCGGTTCCAAACCACTTGAAAACAGCGTCAATTACCATAAGAACAAAATCGAAATCTTTTTCGACGAGATTGTCAATGTGCAGAATGCCTCCGACAAAGTGATAGTCTCGCCGCCACAGAAAAAAATTCCGACCGTCCGTGGTATGACCAAGAAAATCGTGGTGGAATTGGCCGATTCACTGCTCGACAACACCACATACACCATCGATTTCACGGATGCCATCGTCGATTACAACGAAAACAATCCATACGGCAGTTACGCATTCTCCTTTTCCACCGGACCTTCGATAGATACCCTGTGCGCATCGGGTTACGTTCTTGATGCACAGACGCTCGCCCCTTTGACAGGCATCGTGGTGGGGTGTTATGCCAATCTGGACGACAGCGCTTTCCTGCGCCTGCCTTTCGAGCGCATCTCCAAAACAGACGCCGATGGCCATTTCAATCTCCGGAACCTGAAAGACAGCATTCCGTATCATATTTTCGCGTTGGGCGACCAGAACCGCGACTATCATTTTGACCAAAAAGGAGAGCCCATCGGTCTTCTGGACTCGGCCATCACGCTTTGGGCGGAACGCTGCCTGCGCAACGATACGATATGGAAAGACACCGTCACTGTCGATACGATTGTGGCCAGGGAAGTGACCTGTTTCTACCCTGACGACTTGATTTTCAAGTATTTCAAAGAAGATTTCGGAAGACAGTATCTCGTCAAGTCGGAACGTCTCAAGCCCGAACGTTTTGATTTGTATTTCGGCTACAAATCCGACAGTCTGCCCCAGTTGAAGCTGCTCGCACCCGACAGCCTCAGTCAAGTCCTGGACAGCCTCGGAGCCCATTGGTACTCCCTCGAAAAATCGCCGACCAACGACACTCTTTTCTATTGGCTCGCCGACTCCGCCCTCATCAGACTCGACACGCTACGCATCCAGATTGACTACCTCAAAACCGATTCCTCCGAGCATCTTTCCCATCAATGCGACACGTTGAGCCTCTTCACCAGAAAGGAGAAAACGACGGCCAAGAAGACGAAGGAAAACGCCAAAGCCAAAAAGTCGAAGGAGAAAGTGGAGGAAAATCCTCATGCAGTCAATATCAGGGAAATCGGCGCACAGATTGACAGTCTCCGTTGGCAGGCCGACAGTCTCAACCGTCTGATTCCCGGAGCCGAGCCGATTGCCTGGCTTGAGATGCTGCCATCCTATTTCCAATCCGACAGTCTGACAAGCCGTTCCGTTCCAGAAAATGCCTCTGAACTCGTTGTGCCGGGCATTCCAGAGGTCATGGCGGAAGACTCCACCGCGACTCTGGCAGCCGACAGCACCGCAACCGCAACAGATTCTGCCAAGGAGCAATGCGACAAACTCCTGAGTACCATCCAATCTCTCGGAAAACAATGGGAAAAAGAAAAAGAATTGCTTAGGAAAGACAGCCTTCCTCCCGTAGTCTATTTGAATGTCTCCGACAATCTGGGCGACAAGATTGACATTTTCAGCCGGCCGACCTTTGTTTGCGAGACGCCACTGCGCGATTTCGACCCCGGTGTGGTTCATCTGTTCTTTATGGACGAGGACTCCACCTGGACGGAAACCGGCGACTATACACTGATCCGCGACGAGAACAACATCCGCCGTTTCCATATCGACTGCGACTGGTATTACGGCGAAAGTTTCCAGATTACCATCGACTCCATGGGCCTGCAAAGCATCTACGGCTTCGGCAACGAAAAATACAAGAAAGAATTCTCCATTAAGGAAGAAGAGGAATACGCCCGGCTCATCCTGACGGTGGTCGGATTGGAAGAAGGCCAGAAAGCCATCGTCGAACTGATGAACAAATCGGAGGAGGTCCTGTTCAGAAAGGCTGTGGAAGGCGAAACGGCCGACTGCCGCAACATCACCCCGGGCGAATACTTCGTGCGGCTCTTCATCGACAACAACCACGACGGCAAATGGACCACAGGCTGTTACGAGGAACATCGGCAACCCGAGCCCGTCTATTACCTCGAGAAAATGCTGACCCTGAAAGCCAATTGGGACGACAACGAGATTTGGAACATCCACGCCCTTCCCTTGGAGAGACAGCGTCCTCAGGAACTGAGACCTCAAACAGACAGTTCCAAAAAGAGTGGCGGCAGACGGTAGCGACCCACTTCATCCAATCGAGTAGGAGGAAAACAAAAGTAGTTTTCTTCCTGCTTTCGTTTTCCGACCTCTCACACCACCGTACGTGCCGTTCGGCATACGGCGGTTCTTCATTGATTAGTGCAATTTGACATAGTAGTCCATAAGGCATGGGT
>JAZRWU010000279.1:0-6302 GCA_045599885.1 Bacteroidales bacterium
CCTAAGGCATCGCCGGTATAGGCACCCCGCCAACCGGCCAACGGAACTCTCCATCCGACCGCACCGTGTTGATAGACAGGACTTTCCCAAATGGCATCGGCCGCATAAGCCAAAGCCTTGGCCGCTGCGTCGATAAAAGGATCGGGAGTATGGACGGTCAGATGAGACTGAATATCCTCTGTGGCATCAAGATTCTGTTGCCAGACGGAAGGCAATTCCTCCGCTTTCCATGCCGCATCGGGCGAAAAACCGCAATAGGAGATTTCCGCAGGTTCCATCGTCCATCGGGCATAAAGCAACGGATATTCGGGATGTGCGGGATTATGGAGAAAGTTCTCCAACTGGGACAGGGAGTAATGATCCGGCAGGAGCAAGGCGTTACCCGTACTCAGAGCGGCCGAGGTGGGAAAACAGCCATATAAATGAGACACATTATTCTCCGGCTGATACAATTCCTGTTCCGAGTATGAAGACAAATCCTTTTGATAAAGATAATACACCACAAAAGAGGATGCGTCGCATTGATAACGGTTGAAATGCGAATACTCAGGCTGCATGGCCATCGCATTCTCCGGATCCGCCCCCAAATCGCCGTTGCGTGAGAGTTTGCGTCCCCGGACGGCACCGAAAAGCACCATACAGGTCAATGGCTCGTCCGACACATTTTCGAGTCGGAACAGCGCTCCCTGACGGTCGTATGAGGATGCGGCAGTCAGACGGATACCGGCATCCGAGGATGGCAACTTGAAATCATAGAACATTTTTCCGTCACGGTATACGACCGAATCGCCAATCAGGTCTTCGAATCGGAACAAGCGTCCGTCGGATGTCTGAAGGGCGAACTGCACATTGCCCATCATCCCGTTGCTGCCATAGAATCCGAATTGAGGCAAATCGCCCGCATCTACCCTGAACGCATGATTTTCACCATAAAGGGCACGATTGTACCGTTTCTTCGGCACTTTTTGAAGGACAAAACCGTCCTTTTCGGGCCAATACCGCAAAGATCTCGGTTCAAAGCGTTTGTCCACAGCCTGCAGGGTCTGGTCCTCTGCCCTCAAATCTCCGACTGGAATAAAACTGACATATTGAGGTGTTTGAGCATCGACAGGAAATCCGGCCAGGAAAAGGAATGCCAGACTCCATGTCAGCCACGATCCGAGTCCGGAACGGCGGGAGGGAAAGAAGTGGTTCATCAGGATATTTTTTCCGTTGTGTCAGACAGATTTCTTTTTACCCATAGACGCTTTGACAAAGAACAGAATCAAAGCCAGGTACATCACCAGAGACAAGCATTGGGCCGGTTGTCCCGCATTCCATTGATACATCATCCAATCGGCACCGGCAAAACGGATAGCCGCACTCACCACACCCATCAAAGCGCCACCGGCGATAAAACCGGAAGCAATCAGAGTACCTTTATCCACACGAGAGGCGTTGAGTTTGGCATCTTTACTGCGTGAACCGACATACCAGTTGATAAAGCCGCCCACCAACAAAGGGATATTGAGCTGGAAGGGAATGAACATTCCCAAGGCAAAAGCCAGAGCGGGCACGCCGCAGAAATTCAAAATAACGGCCAGCACAGCACCAAACGCATATAGCCACCAAGGAGCGCCGGTGCCCGACATCAGCGGATCGATGACAGCCGCCATAGCGTTGGCTTGAGGTGCCACCAGCGCATTTTCTCCGACAAAGCCGTAAGTCTTATTGAGAATAATGAGGACACCACCCACCGTCAAGGCGGAGACCAGGGTGCCGAGGAATTTCCACGATTCCTGAACTTTAGGAGTGGAGCCGAGCCAATATCCGATTTTGAGATCGGTAATGAAACCTCCGGCCATGGACAATGCCGTACAGACCACTCCACCCATAATCAAAGCGGAGACAATGCCGGTGCTGCCTTTCAACCCCACCGCCACCATGATGACAGAGGCGAGAATCAGCGTCATCAGCGTCATGCCCGAGACCGGATTGGTGCCCACAATGGCGATGGCATTCGCCGCCACCGTGGTGAAAAGGAAAGCGATGACACCGACCACCAGAATACCGACCACCGCATGTAAAAGGTTGAAATTCATCACGCCGAAAAAGAAGAAAATGAAAACAGCCAGCAAGGCGGCAATCACACCGATAATGACGGTTTTCATAGACAGGTCGCGACGGGTCCGCAATTCTTCCTTACTGATATTCTGCGATTTATTGCTTTTCAACTCTCTTCCGGCCAAGCCGACGGCGCTCTTGATGACCGGCCAGGACTTGACAATACCGAGTACGCCGGCCATGGCGATGCCGCCGATACCGATATGACGCGCATAGCTTGAGAAAATGGCTTCGGGTGACATTTGGGCTACGGCATCGGTGACGGCAGGATTGAGCGTATGAAGCAAGGTGTCACCGAGGAATGGCAGAATCGGCACGATGACGAACCAGACCAAAGCCGAGCCCACACAGATGACGGCGGCATATTTCAGTCCCACGATATAACCCAAACCCAAGACTGCGGCTCCGGTATTGATGCTGAACACCAATTTGGCTTTGTCGGCCAGCGCGACCCCCCAACGGCAGACTCTTGAAGTGAATTCTTCTGTCCAAAGGCCGAAGGTGGATACCAGAAAATCATAAACGCCACCGATAATACCCGAGAAAATCAGCGGTTTGGCCTGACCTGCCCCCTGTTCTCCGGAAATCAGCACCTGAGTCGTGGCCGTTGCTTCGGGGAAAGGATATTTTCCGTGCATGTCCGAGACAAAATACTTACGGAAAGGTATCAGAAACAGAATACCCAGAATGCCGCCCAGTAATGAGGCCAGAAAGACCTGCATGAAATTGACCGTCATATCGGGATACTTGTCCTGAAGAATATACAATGCCGGCAAGGTGAAAATGGCTCCGGCGACAATGACACCCGAACAGGCACCGATGGATTGGATGATGACATTCTCTCCCAAGGCATTCTTGCGCTTGCCCACCCCCGACAATCCGACCGCGATGATGGCGATAGGAATGGCCGCCTCAAACACCTGTCCCACTTTCAGACCCAGATAGGCCGCCGCCGCCGAAAACAGCACCGCCATCAGCACACCCCAGGTGACAGACCAGGCGTTGGCTTCGGGATAGGCTTTTTCCGGAGACATGACCGGTTGATATTCTTCTCCTTCTTTCAGTTCACGGGCAGCATTCTCCGGCAGGGAGACCACTTTCTTTTCCTCTTCCATAGGTGTAGTTTTGACAATTATAAGGTGGATACACAAATCTTCGCAGCTTCTTCCTCCGATATCCGGAAGAATTCCCAACTGGCATCTGCTTGCAAATATAACATTTCCATTCCATTCTTGATGCGGCAGCCTTTTTCTTTTCCTTTTTTGAGGAAGAGTGTCTCCTCAGGATTGTAAATCAGGTCGTAAAGCATTTGCCCTGGTTTCAGGTCCTCATACGGCAGCGGGACACAGGAAGTTTCCCGTGGAGCCATTCCAAGCGGAGTGGCATTGACTATCAGGGAATATGCCCCCAAACCTTCCTGGGCGATTACCTCATAAGTCTTATATTCGTCATCTTTCCGGGCTGTCCTGGAAGCGAAAACCACGCGGTAGCCCAATTGAGACAAAGCGGAGGAAACGGCCTTGGAGGCTCCTCCCGTACCAGCGACCAACGCACATGACGGCGCTAGCCCTTTCATGGACTCACGGAATCCCACGCTGTCGGTATTGTGGCCTATCAGACGGAAACTGCCGTCTTCGCGATGGAAAACCCGTATCACATTGACCGCACCGACGGCAGCCGCTTCCGATGTCAAGGCATCCAAATATCCAAGCGCGGACACTTTATAGGGCGAGGTCACATTGAGCGCCTGCAGACGGGGATGAGCCTGTATCAGAGCAGGCAACTCCTCTATGTGCTCAATCGGAAATTTCAGATAAACGGCATCGCGACCCGTTTTTTCAAACAGAGCGTTGAAATGACCCGGAGAGAACGAATGACCGAGCGGGTATCCGATGATACCGTATTCTTCGGAAGTGACAGAAGGATTCATAAAGATTGATTTGGGGGATTGTCGGGATTTTGAGGATTATCGGAATGGAAAACCGTATGATACAACTGACGTGCCTGAGGATCAAAGACTTCTGCTTTGCACAAGGCCTCCTCCGCCTCTTTCGGGCGGTCAAGCATCGTCAGGCAGACGGCTCTGAAAAAATGGACTTTGCCGTTCTCGACCGACCAGTCGAGCAAACGGTCGTAACAATCCAAGGCCAATTGATAATCACCGCGGTTAAGGTAGAGTCCGCCGAGAGAATAATAGGGCTCCGGCAAATCAGGATTGCATTGCCGGGCTTTCTGATATGCATTGAGGGCTTTATCCAGCATCAGACGGTCGAGATACAGGTCGCCGATGCCAATCCAGGTCTCTGCTTTCGCCGGATTCAGCTGCAAAGCATGCTCAAAGGCATTCTCCGCCTCATTCCATTGCTGATTACGGGCATAGCAGACACCCAAGCCCTCGTATGTCTGGGCATCGTCCGGATTGGACAACAGTGATTTCTGATAGAAGGCTATGGCATCGGCATACTTCTCCTGACGTTCGTAACAGCCTGCAATACATGCAAGCACCTCACTTCTCTCAAAATCCTCCTGAAGATCGGGCAAGGCTTTGAGATACCAGTCCAAAGCCTTGGAATAATGTGCCAGCAAAGATTCCACCTCGCCAAGACGGACATACAGCAGATAGTTGACAGGAGATTTCGAGGCTGCCAAGGAGAACTCATAGGCTTCTACGGCTTTGGAATACTCATTCTGGACATAATGTATGTCACCCAACTGCATCCAGGCCTCGTAGTCGTAAGGTTCCTCGTCAATCCAACGCTGCAGGCAGGACATCGCCAGTGAGGGTTGATGCAGATATTGGCAGCATTCCACATAATTGAAATACGCTTCCCGGTTCCGGGGGGTGGCCTCCATCGCTTTTTGGAGCACCGACAGCGCCTCCTCATAACGTTCGTGGTTGATCAGCACATCCGCCACGTCCAATAAAAGAAGATCCCGGTCGGAAGCTCCGTCGGCTTCGTTTTCCACCCGTTTCAACATAGCCAGACCTTCGTCAACGTGCTCCATTGACATCAAGGCAGATGCACGGAGAAGACGGTTGTCGCTGCTGTCCGGCAACATTTCCAATAGACTCATCGCCTTGCGGGGGTGATTCTCATTCAGATACAATTCCGCTTTCCGCAACTGTATCTCCGTGCAGCCCGGATGGACGGCTTCGGCTCTTGCCACCACATCCGCCGCCCTGTCAAGATCGCCCTTGCCCAGATAATATGCCGCCAGACGGTCAAAATCGTCCACATCCAGATAGACGGACTTGCCCGCATCACAGTCTTTTTCGTAACGGGCTGCCAGCCGCAGGGTGTAGGCTTCATCTTCTCGGGGGTTCATCTTGCAAGGGATTGGTCGGTTATTTGCCGCTGATCTTACTCCAGGTATCCTTCAATCCCACCGTTTTGTTGAAGACAGGATGTTGAGGAGTGGAGTCCGGATCGACATTGAAATAGCCGATGCGTTGGAACTGCAGATAAGTGAGCGCAGGCAATGCCGTGGCGTAGGGTTCAATGAGACATTTCTGAATATGCAGAGAATCGGGATTGATCATCTGCTTCATGGCGTCAAGAGCCTCACACTGCTGCTCCTCACGGATACGGGCCATCTCGTCACGCGGGTTCTCGCATTGCCACAAGCGGTCGTAAAGACGGACTTCCGCCTCGACACAATGACCGGCAGACAGCCAATGAAGCGTCTTGCCTTTGATTTTACGGTCGGCCCCGGGTGAACCGCTGCGGCTGTCAGGATCGTATTCGGCATAGATTTCAACCACCTTGCCGTTCTCATCCTTCTTGCAGCAGTTCTCTTCCGGACAGCGGATGATGTAGGCGTTTTTCAGACGCACTTCCTTGCCGGGAGCCAGACGCATGTATTTCTTTTCGGCCACTTCCATGAAATCGTCGCGTTCTATCCAGAGTTCACGGCTGAACGTCACCTCATGAGCGCCGTCGGCTTCGTTTTCAGGATTATTGACAGCTGTCAGCGTCTCGGTCTGACCTTCCGGATAATTCGTGATGATCAGTTTGACAGGATCGAGCACGGCGCTGACACGTTGGGCGCGGCTGTTGAGATCCTCCCGGGCGGCTGCCTCAAGCAAAGCGATATCGTTGAGGGCATCGTAGGTGGTATATCCGATTTTATCCACGAAATTGTGAATGCTCTCGGGGGAATAGCCACGACGTCTGAAACCGCAGAGAGTGGGCATACGC
>JAZRWU010000280.1:0-11118 GCA_045599885.1 Bacteroidales bacterium
CTTTATCAACAGCGTTGTCGGTGGTGCCATCGATGCCCGCTTCATCCCCGCTATCCAGAAAGGTATTATGCAGCGCATGGAGCAAGGCCCTCTGACCGGTTCGTATGCCCGCGATATCCGTGTCATTGTGTATGATGGTAAGATGCATCCGGTTGACTCCAACGAAATCTCCTTCATGTTGGCAGGCCGTAACGCATTCAGTCAGGCATTCAAAGAGGCCGGACCTAAGGTGCTCGAGCCGATTTACGATGTCGAAGTACTCGTTCCCGGTGAGAACATGGGTGATGTGATGAGCGATTTGAACGGTCGTCGCGCCATCATCATGGGTATGCACAGCGAAAAGGGCATGCAGAAACTGATGGCCAAAGTGCCTCTCAAAGAACTGTCTGACTATTCGACTTCCCTGAGTTCCATTTCGGGCGGCCGCGCTTCATTCACGATGAAGTTCGCCTCCTACGAATTGGTTCCTGCTGATGTTCAGGCTGAATTGATTAAGGCTTACGAGGCGCAACAACAGGACAAAGATTGATTTACCTGTCTTTCCGGCATCTTCTGTTTGTTCCCCTCCTCGAATAGACCCACTATTCGTCGTCGGGAAACAAGCAGAATCTGCTCGAAAAACCAGGCAAATCTATGGCTATATCACGGTCCGGGAGATTCCGTCAAGATCTTCCGGACTGATTTTTTTCTGTTGTAGCCCGCTATACTCCCTTTTCGGAGGAAAATCTGCTCTCGACGATATTGAAAAAATCTGCTAGTATCTGCATTTGTCGGGAAACAAGCAGAATCTGCTCGAAAATCCAGGCAAATGAGAACCTGTTTTGAATTGATTTCCCGATGATATGATAGGAATTTTGAGGCGGATACAGACCATGGTCGAGCGAGCATAGCGGGCTATGTGAGCGAAAGGATGGACTGAAGCAGGCCAAAAGACCATCAAAGCATCGGAACGATAAAGTGGCCATAAAGAATAGTTGAAAGAAATCGAAACAGGTTCTATGGCTATATCACGGTCCGGGAGATTCCGTCAAGGTCTTCCGGACTGATTTTTTGTTATGAAGCCTGCCGTTGTCGTTTTGGGGAGCGAATCCATGTCATATCGAGAGAGTTGGCGAGGGCGTGGCAAATGTTAATGAATATTTATTGGGCGGTTAATCTTTTTAAAGACAGTTCAAATGTTAAAATGAGATTTTAACTTTGCTCGTATGAAAAAGTCAGTCATCGTTCTCTTGATAGCCGTCATGGTCGTGTCGTTTACGGCCTTGATAGTCTTGCAGATTACCTATATGAAGTCATTGGTCAGTCTTCAGACCGATGAATTCGATGGAGCTGTCCGTCGTAGCCTTTCGGAGGTGGTCTATACTTTGGAATTGGAGGAGACACGCCGCTATCTGGAAAATGAATTGGAAGAGGAAGCCCGCTCGGCTTTGGCCTATCAGTCACTGCATCGTAATTCGGCTTTTTTCCCTTCCATTTTTATCCTGGACGAGGATTCTTCCCTGGTCCTGGCCTCTCCTCCTGTCCCCCCCTTTGACCGGGTGGACAGGCTGCTTTCCTTAGGACGGCTCACTCCGCCTCATTTGTTTTCGAGCGATGACCTGCCGACGGTTTTGAGAGACCGTTATCTCTATCAGAAAGAGGTGTTGGATAATGTCGTACTTCGCATTCTCTATGAAGCCAACGACCGTCCGATTGCGCAACGGGTGGATTTCAACAAATTGGGTGCCAGTCTGGCGGAGCATTTCTCCAACAACGGCCTGAAAGACGTGCCTTTCCATTTCCTTGTCTCCGATAAAAACGGCAAGGCAATATACAGTGACAGAGAGTTTTATCAGGTCAGAGGCCGGCAGCCGGATTATGAGCAGAAGCTGTTCACCAATGACCCGGGTGAAGATCATGCTATGCTGTATCTCTATTTCCCGACCCGTATGGGCTATATCCGCAATCCTTTGGGAATGTTTGTGCCCATCATCATATTCAGCATTGTGCTGCTTTTCGTTTTCGCATTCAGTGCCATCGTCATTCTCCGTCAGAAAAAACTTTCGGATATGAAGAATGATTTCATCAACAATATGACCCACGAGCTCAAGACGCCGGTTTCGACCATATCGCTGGCTTCTCAGATGCTGACCGACGGTGATGTGCGCAAGACACCTGAGTCGGTGGGGCAGATATGCTCGGTCATCAACGATGAAAGCAAGCGGCTTGGCCTTCTGGTGGAGAAAGTGCTGCAAATGTCTCTGTTCGACCGCGATAAGAAATCCACTCTCAGCTTTTCGGATTGCGATATGCATACCGTCATCGAAACGGTGGCCGGTTCTTTCCGCTTGAAAGTCTCCAGTTGCGGTGGTCAGCTCCAGACCGAGCTGAAAGCGGAGAATCCCATGGTCCTGGGCGATGAGATGCATCTGGTCAATGTTATTTTCAACCTTTTGGACAATGCGGTCAAGTATCGTTCCGAGGAGCGCGATTTGCAGCTGTGCATTTCCACCCGCAATGAGAATGATCAGTTGGTCGTTGAAGTCTCCGACAATGGAATGGGTATCCAAAAGGAAAATCTCAAAAAAATATTCGACCGGTTTTATCGGGTTCCAAGCGGTAATGTCCACAATGTCAAAGGTTTTGGCCTTGGTCTCGCCTATGTGGGCAATATCATCGGGCGTCACAACGGTACAATTCAGGCCGAAAGCGAATATAAAACAGGAACAAAATTCATTATACATTTACCTTCAGAATCTGCCTGATTTGGACGGCGGGTTCGTAACACCTATTGATTATGACAGAAGAAAAATTGCACCTTATGTTGTGCGAAGACGACAGCAGCTTGGGATTTCTGCTCTGTGAGTATCTGCAAGCCAAAAACTACAATGTGGATCTCCTGGCCGATGGCGAACAGGGATACAAGGCTTTTCAGAAAGAGAAATACGATCTCTGCATTTTGGATGTGATGATGCCTAAAAAAGACGGCTTCTCCTTGGCACAGGATATCCGCGTGATGAATCCCGATATTCCCATTATTTTTCTCACTGCCAAGAATATGAAGGAAGATATCCTTACCGGATTCAAACTCGGTGCCGATGACTATCTCACCAAGCCCTTCAGTATGGAAGAACTCCTTTTCCGTATCGAGGCCATTATCCGTCGTGTCAAAGGTCAGAAAGTCAAAGACGTGACATTCTACCATATCGGTAAATATTCTTTCGATACTCCCCGTCAGCTTCTCACCTCCGACGAGGAATCCATTCGTCTCACTACCAAGGAATGTGAACTTCTCACTCTCCTTTGCAGCCATCAGAACCAAATTATCGAACGCAATTATGCTCTTATGACCATTTGGGGCGAGAATACCTATTTCAATGCCCGCTCCATGGATGTCTATATCACCAAGCTCCGCAAGCATCTCAAAGCGGATCCCGAGGTTCAGATTATGAATATTCACGGGAAGGGGTATAAGCTGGTGGCTCCCGAGTCTTAATGAGCTGAAAAACAGATGCGTCTGGTCTGAAAATAAGCGTTCAGCCGGTCCTTCGGACCGGCTGCACGCTTATAAACCGATGAGGAAATCCTCTTAATCAACCAATTTGTTGACGACAATCTGAGCGATGATGCCGATTAAAAACAGAGCGGCGGCAATATACAAATGGGTATTGACCAATGACCCGCAAAACTGTGCAATGGCCAGAACGGCAACTCCACAAAGAACGAGGATAACGCCGAGGTACTTAAGTAAATTTTTGAAGAATTTCATATCGTTGAATTTTGTGTTTGTACTTGAATATATCGGGACAAAGTTAAGCAAATAATTGAAAAACCAAGGATTCCCTTAAAGAAAAATTTGAAGCTATAAAAAAAAATACTACCTTTGCGCCGCTCTTTCCGGAAATGCCCCCTGAACGCTCTCAGAGCTTCGGCTCAGAAATGCGAAAGGCGGGATGTCCTTAAGAAAGGCAAATAGTTAATTATCTAATCACAAGTTTCTTATGAACAATTACGAAACCGTTTTCATTTTAACTCCCGTTTTGTCTGAAGCCCAGATGAAGGAAACGGTAGAAAGCTTCAAGACCCTGCTCACCGCAGAAGGTTCTGAAATTGTGCATGAAGAAAACTGGGGTCTCCGCAAATTGGAATATCCGATTCAGAAAAAGACCACCGGTTTCTATCAGCTCATTGAATTCAAGGCAAATCCCGACATGATTGCCAAGTTGGAGACCAATTTCCGCCGTTCGGAATCCGTCCTTCGCTTCCTGGTCGTACGTCAAGACAAGTATGCTCTGAAGTATGCCGAAAAGAGAAGAAGTCTGAAACAATCTAAAGAAGAAAAGGAGAACTAAACTATGGCACAGAATTCCAACGAAGTACGTTATTTGGTTCCCCCGATGGTGGACACCAAGAAGAAGAAATACTGCCGTTTCAAAAAGAACGGTATCAAGTATATCGACTATAAGGATCCCGAATTCCTCAAGAAATTCCTGAACGAACAAGGCAAGCTGTTGCCCCGCCGCATCACCGGTACCTCTCTGAAATATCAGCGCAAGATCGCCCAGGCCGTCAAACGTGCCCGTCATCTCGCCCTGCTGCCTTACGTAACCGACTTAATGAAGTAAGACTATGGAAATTATACTGAAAGAAGACGTTATCAATCTCGGCTATAAAGACGATATTGTAAAGGTTAAAGACGGTTATGGCCGCAATTACCTTATCCCGATGGGCAAGGCTGTCATCGCTACGGAATCCGCCAAGAAGGTTTTGGCTGAAAATCAGCGTCAGCGCGCCCGCAAGATGGAACAGATCAAGAAGAATGCTGAGTCTTTGGCTGAAAAGTTCAAAGGCGTAGCTTTGACTCTCAGTGCCAAAGCCAGCGAGAGCGGTAAGATTTACGGTTCGGTGACCAATGTCCAATTGGCCGAAGAACTTGAGAAAATCGGCATCAGCGTTGACCGCAAGAGCATTTTCTTGAGCGAACCAATCAAAGAGCTGGGCTCATACGAGGCCTTGGTCAAGATTCATCGCGATATTCAGGCTACTTTCCCCTTCACCGTGGTGGCTGAAGCCGAAGAAGCCGCTGCTCCGAGCGCAGAATAACCCGATTGCGGATATAAAATATGAAGTGACCGTGCGGAACTTGCCGTTGCGGTCACTTCTGTTTTTGTCAATTCGGCTTCTTATTGTAATTTTGCCCTTATGGAAAAAACGGTGTGGGTGCAGACTCTGGGCTGTAAATTGAATTTCGCAGAGACTTCGGCGATGCTTCAGCAGCTGGAACAGGCGGGTTACCGTATGCTCAAGCCTTCGGAACGGAAGGCGGGAAAGCGTGCGGATGTCTGCCTTGTCAATACCTGCTCCGTGACGGAAACCGCCGATCAGAAAGACCGCCAGGCAATACACAAACTGGTCCGTGAGCATCCGGAAGCCTTTGTGGTGGTGACGGGTTGCTACGCTCAGCTTAAGCCGCAGGAAATCGCTGCGATTCCCGGAGTCGATTTGGTCCTGGGTGCCGATTTCAAAATGGATTGGCTTCCGTATCTGAAATCTGAGAAAAATTCCAAAGCGCTGATTCTCACATCGGAACGTAATGAAGTATCCCATTTTCTTCCGGCTTGTGCCCGAGGAGACCGCACCCGCTATTTCCTGAAGGTGCAGGATGGCTGCGATTATTTTTGCAGTTATTGCACTGTTCCGATGGCGAGAGGACGCAGCCGCAATCCCTCCATTGAGTCCTTGGTGGAGCAGGCCCGTCAGGCAGTAGCGGACGGCGCGCGTGAGATTGTCCTTTCAGGGGTGAATGTGGGTACGTTCGGCAAGTCCGGTGGAGGCGATTTCCTTGATCTCGTCCGGGCGCTTGACGGAGTGGAGGGCGTGGAGCGCTATCGCATTTCTTCTATCGAACCCAATCTCCTCCGAGATGAAATAATTGAATATGTGGCTGATTCCAAGCATTTTATGCCACATTTTCATCTTCCTTTGCAGTCTGGCAGCAACGAAGTCCTGAAACTGATGCGCCGCCGGTATCCCCGTGAGCTTTTTGCCGACAAAGTGGCTTTGATCCGCCGTCTGATGCCGGATGCCTTCATAGGCGTTGATGTCATAGCCGGGATGCGGGGTGAGACAGAGGCTTGTTTTGAGGATTCAAGAGCCTTTCTGGCCAGCCTTCCCGTCAGCCAGCTTCATGTGTTTACGTATTCGGAACGTCCTGGAACCCAAGCACTTCAAATTGATTATGCCGTGCCGCCGCAAGAAAAAAAACATCGCAGCGAGGTGCTTCATGCTTTATCCGAAGAAAAGAAACGCTCCTTTTACGCTTCTCAGCAGGGCCGGAGCTTGGAGGTTTTGTTTGAACATGGCCGCAAGAACGACTGTATCTACGGCTTTTCCGAGAATTACATCCGGGTGGAGGCCCCTTGGCGCAAAGATTGGGAAAACACTGTCCAGAACCTCAGAGTAGGAGATTTTACGGACAGTTTTGAGGCGTTGAAAGCCGTTCTTCCGGGAATAGAGAACAAGAAATAATCAAAGATAGAAGCTATGAGAAAGTTCTGGGTGTCTGTGGTGTATGGACTGTGCTGGGCTCTGGCATGGATTCCCTTGCCCGTCCTCTATCTTTTCTCGGATATTCTGGTCTGTCCTCTGGTGTATCATATCTTGGGTTATCGGAAAAAAGTGGTCCGTGATAATCTCCAACAGTGTTTTCCTGATAAAACGGAGAAAGAGCGCCGTGGTATGGAACGCCGTTTCTACCGGCATTTCTGTGATATTTTGCAGGAAACCATTCATCTTCCGGCCATGTCCAAGGCTGAAATCCGCCGCCGTGTCCATTTCGTCGGTTTCAATATGGTGAAAGAATATGTCGATGGAGGACGCAATGTCTTGATATATCTGGGCCATTATGCCAACTGGGAATACCAGAGCCTGTTTGTGACCGATGTCCCGGTGCGGCTCAATGCGGTGTATAAACCTCTGCACAATCCCTTTGCCGATGCCTTGCTGGCCAAGCTCCGCCATCGTGAGAATATAGTCCTGATTCCCAAAAAACAGGTGACCCGCGAACTGTTCCGCAATTTGGCAGAGCACACTCCGGCTTCATTTGGGATGCTTTCGGATCAGTCGCCGGCAGACAAGCCCAATTCATATCTGCGTACTCAGTTTCTCAACCGTCCTACCGCCGTAATGACCGGTGTGGAGCGCCTGGCGAGAAAAACCGATTCGGTAGTGGTGTATGCCGATGTGATCCGTCTTGGCCGTGGCCATTATGAAAACCGTCTGGAAGTCCTGACGGAGCATCCTGCCGAAATGCCGGAGGGCGCCTTGACGGAACTTTATGCCCGCAAAATGGAGACGACTGTCCTTCGTGCGCCGGAGTATTGGCTGTGGTCTCACCGTCGTTGGAAATTTTAGAAACTTATGGATAAAGTCGCAGTTGTCATAT
Source organism: Bacteroidales bacterium (assembly GCA_045599885.1). Classification (GTDB taxonomy): domain Bacteria; phylum Bacteroidota; class Bacteroidia; order Bacteroidales; family UBA1402; genus UBA1757. The sequence goes on from JAZRWU010000280.1 coordinate 7,424, forward strand.
TGAATTGGAACGGCCGTGCGCTGATGGAGAAATATCTGTCGGGGGTGGTGCAATTGACGGATGCTCCCGTCGTAGTGGCCGACAATGGCTCGGATGACGATTCTCTTGCCTGGCTGCAGGAACGTTTCCCCGAAGTCCGTCGGCTGAGTTTTGATAAGAATTACGGTTTCGCGGAAGGATACAATAAAGCTGTGGAGGCGGTGGAAGCGGAATATGTCGTGCTGCTCAATTCCGATGTCAAAGTTACGGAAAACTGGTTGCGTCCTATGTTGGCGTATATGGAAAAGCATCCCGAGGTTTCGGCCTGTCAGCCCAAGATTCTCAGCCTGCTTGAACCTTCGGAATTTGAATATGCCGGTGCGGCGGGCGGTTTTATCGATGCTTTGGGCTATCCTTTCTGTCGGGGGCGGATTCAGTCTTTGGTGGAAGAGGACAATGGCCAATACGACAGCACGATGGATGTCTTTTGGACAACAGGTGCCTGTATGCTGATTCGGAGGGCGGATTATCTGTCTGCGGGTGGTCTGGACGCCGATTTCTTCGCCCATATGGAGGAGATTGATTTGTGCTGGCGGCTGAATGCCCGGGGCAAGCGCCTGGTATGTCTGCCTCAAAGCGTAGTCTTCCATCTTGGAGGCGGTACGCTCAATGCGGGCAATCCGCGCAAGACGTTTCTCAATTTCCGCAACAACCTGCTGATGCTTTACAAAAATCTTCCGGAAAAGGATTTGCGTCCGGTAATGCGGAAACGCGCGTTTTGGGATTTGGTGGCGGCTTTCTTCTTCCTCCTGAAAGGCGAGTCCGGCAGTTTTCTGGCGGTTTTCAAAGCCAGGCGGGCGTTCCGGCAGATGAAGCCGCAGATGCTCGAGCGTCGCGAGGCCAATCAAAAGGCCGCTGTCAGATCGTCATTACCTATCTATCCCGGTAATTCCACGCTCGATTTTTACCTGAAAGGACGTAGGACTTTCAATCAGCTCGGATTCTGAACGCTTTACCGCTCCAATATCACTTCCGCACTTCCGACTTGACCGCCGAGAGGTGGGTTCTCTTTGCGAAGGGATATTCTTACCTTCTCAATAGTGTGGTATTCGCTTTTGATTTTCAGACAGATACGTTCTGCGACATGCTCAATGGTGTTGGAAGGCTTCTGCATCTCTTTTTTCACGGTTTCATAGACATCCGCATAGCTCAGGCCCTCTTCGATGCGGTCGCTTTGTCCGACGGGTTTAAGGTCGAGCCATAATTTCAAATCGATTTCATAAACTTGACCGACGGTCCTTTCCTGGGGGAAAACACCGTGTCTGGCATAAAAGACCATTTTGTTGAGGCAGAGAATATCCATCTGTTTTGAGTTTGTGAAGTTTAGAACCTGTTTTGAATTCTTTCAAAACAGGTTCGTAGTGACTCCCAAAAAATCTTTCCAATTTTCCAAGTCGTTTTTTTCGTTGTCACTTACCAGAAATCACCTTGATATTTTTTGCAAAAATAGCTGATACTTTGGTAAATATTCCTATCTTTGTTGCAAATTTGTTTAGAAGGCGAAGAAGAATCCCTTTTGGGGGGTAAGCCTTTTCGACATTATTATTAAAACGCAAATAATCAACACTATGACTAAGGATAAAATTATCATCGGCGGCAATTCTGCGCACAATACTATCGCGTACGGCACCCGTATCGAAGGCACTGTCTATTCTGAAAGTGATTTCCGCATTGACGGAGAAATCAAAGGCGACTTTATGTGCCGTGGCAAAGTGATTATCGGCCAGAACGGTCAGATGAAGGGCAATTTGAAATGTGGCAATGCTGAAATTGTCGGCCGTATGCAAGGCTCTATCGAGGCATCTGATGTGCTTGTCCTGAAATCGTCGGCTTCGCTCGAGGGTGATATTTTCATCTCGACGCTTGTCATCGAACCGAACGCCCAATTCAACGGTACCTGCAAAATGAAACAGCGCAAGGCTCAGGAAGCGCAGGCTCCCGCTTATGAAGAAATTGAGGAAGAGTCTGAAGAAGAAAGCGTTTCTCCTGAAGAATAAGTACCATTCCATATCGGTCCAAAAACAGACATTCCCCGACTACCATAGCAGTTGCCGGGGAATGTCTTGTTTTTTACGGCCTCATCATCCGCACTTGGAGTAGTCGCAGTTGGAGCAATGCGTGCAGCCTTCCTGCTTGACGAGCTTGCCGCCGCAGTTGGGGCAGACTTCGCCTTTTATTTCCTCGCCTTCGACGAGGTAGGCTCTCAGGGCGCGTTCCACACCGTTTTTCCAGGTGTTGATGGACTGGCTGTCGAGTTCCAGGCTGCCGACGAGCTTCAGAACCTGATTGATAGGCATTCCGTAGCGTAACACACCCGAAATCAGTTTGGCATAGTTCCAATACTCGGGGTTGAATTTGTCGGACAGGCCTTCGACGGTTGTCTTATAACCGCGGCGGTTGGAAAATTGGAAGTCGTAACGCTTGCCTTCTTCATCGACGTTCTTGATGATTTTTCCGTGAGTGACGTTCTTCGGAAGAGCGATACCGTCGTCATCATCCTGAATACCGGTGAAAATTTCGTAGGGACGACCGTTCTGAAGACCGACGAAAGCAATCCATTTTTCCTTGTTGTTCTGGAAACGGAGAACATCGGCTTCGAGCTCTTTGGGACGATGGGGAGCGAACTCCGGCATGCAGAAGCAGTCTTTCTTGCCTTCTTCTTTCTTGGTTGCGTTGGCATCGACCAGAACGCCCACGCGCGAACCGTCACGATAGACTGTACAGCCTTTGCAGCCCGATTTCCAAGCTTCCACATACAAGTTGTTGACCAAGTCCTCGCTGACATCGGAGGGCAGGTTGATGGTGACGCTGATGGAATGGTCCACCCATTTTTGGATGCGTCCCTGCATACGGACTTTCTGCAGCCAGTCAACATCTTGGGCGGTAGCTTTGTAGTAAGGCGATTTCTCAATGATTTCTGCCTGCTCCTCGGCGCTGTAGTTGCGGGTGGTGTCGTAGCCGCTGGCCTCCATCCAAAGTTTGAATTTGTGGTGGAAAACGATGAACTCATCCCATTTCTCGCCGTTCTCGTCCTGATAGTCGAAATGGGTGGCTTCCTCGGTGGCGTTGATTTTGCGGCGGCGTTTGTAAATCAGGCTGAACGCCGGCTCGATGCCAGAAGTGGTCTGCGACATCAGACTGGTGGTGCCGGTCGGGGCGATGGTCAGACAGGCGATGTTGCGGCGTCCGTATTGAGCCATTTCCTCGCGCAGGCTCGGGTCGGATGAGAACAGGCGCTCCAGGAAAGGATTGCCTTTTTCCTTCTTGCCGTCATAGACTTCGAATGCTCCACGTTCGCGGGCCAGATTGACGGAAGAGTGATAGGCGGCCAGGGCCATGGAACGATGGACATTTTCGGAATGGGCGCAGGCTTCCTCGCTGCCGTAACGGAACCCGAGGGCGGCCAGCATATCGCCTTCGGCCGTGATGCCGACACCAGTGCGGCGTCCCTGCAGGGTCTTGTTGCGTATTTTCTCCCAAAGTTCGCGTTCGGTGCGCTTGATGTCGGCGCTTTCGGGATCGGAGTTGATTTTGGCGAGAATGGCTTCAATTTTCTCAATCTCAAGGTCGATGATGTCGTCCATGACTCTCTGGGCTACTCCGACGTGCTGGCGGAAGGGGGCGAAATCGAATTCGGCTTGGGGAGTGAATGGATT
>JAZRWU010000281.1:0-2477 GCA_045599885.1 Bacteroidales bacterium
TGACCTGCCTGACCATGAAAATCAGACCGATCATGTTCAGAATGACGATGACTCCCATGAATCCGTCGGTAATCATGTACATGACTTCAACATTGGAGAACGCACAGGCAACGGCAATGAAGACAGGATACATGAATACCCAGATCTTCGAGAACTTCTTACCGAAGAGAATCTCTGCCTGAACCTGACCGAAGAAGCCTGCGGAGATAATCGTCGAGAAGACAAACACAAATACCGTGAAAGCAATGAAGGTGGCACCGAAGCTGCCGAAGATAGACTGAAATGCTGCCAGAGCAAGCTGGCCGCCTTCAAGACCCTCCTGCGTCCATACGCCGGAGCAGAGAACGGCAAGGGCGGTGATGGTGCAGATCACGATGGTATCCGTGAATACTTCAAAAATGCCGAACTGAGCCTGACGAATGGGATGATCGGTATCGGCGGTGCAGTGACCGGCAATGGTGGAGCCGACGCCGGCTTCATTGGAATACACGCCGCGCGCTGCGCCCCAACGGATCGCCATCATCAGCGTTGCGCCGGCAAAACCGCCGGTAGCCGCATGGCCGGTGAAAGCGTCCTTGAAGATAAGACCGAGCATGAGCGGAAGATTGCCGATGTTTGCAAAGATGATCACGAGAGCGCCCAGCACGTACAGGGCAGCCATCACGGGCACCATGATATCGGTAACGCTGGAAACGCGCTTGAATCCGCCTACCAGAATAACCGCGACCAGAATGGCAATGATGATGCCGGAAACGGTCTGGATGTTGGGGTTATCGCCGAATACGGTAAACTGAGAGGCAGCGGAAACGCCCTGAGAAGCCAGAGACGGAACCAGCTCGATCATGAAGATGAATGCATAGCCTACGCCGAAGACGACTCCTATTTTCTTGCCGAGACCACGCAGATAGTAGGCCGGTCCGCCGACGTATTCGCCTTCTTCGTTTTTCCTTCTGTATTTAATGCCCATGGCGACTTCGCAGTATTTAGTGCACATGCCGAGTATGGCGAGGATCCAGATCCAGAACACGGCGCCGGGACCGCCGTGCGCAATTGCCACGGGAACACCGACGATGTTGGAAGCACCCACAGCACAAGCCAGTGCTGCACAGGCTGCAGAAAAAGGCCGCACCTTGCCCTCTTCCTTTTTCCTGGTCATCGAACCGAAGGTCTGACTCATCGAATAGCCAAAGTGTTTGATCTGCGGGAAGCCGAGATAAATACTCAGGAATAATCCGCCGCCGCCGATCAGAAGCAGAATGGGCACGCCCCAAAACCAGTTGCCGAAGTCTTGAACGACTTCCAGAAATCTCATGATCAAGTTCATAGTGTTCCCCTTTCTCTTATATGCAACATAAAAAACCGCGGATCGGAACGATCCACGGTATGTTAACAAAACAGGCATCCCGAACAGCGGCACGGGAAAATCGTGTTACTTTTACCAATGATAGCGCTCCACATTTCTGTGACAGTCCGGCGGATATTCTCCGACGGCCCAACCGAAACGGTAAACAAGCCTCGTTTCAGCTTCGGCGGCAATCCCTTTCTTCCGGCGGAAACCATGTTTTTTCCCGAAATGCCGGTCTACTCTTGATGTACCGCGCCTCCATCCTGACGCTGATGAAAAATCAGCAAGGTAAATATTTACTTGTTGGGGGAATTATACTTGGCCGTTTTTGCAATGTCAAGAAATATTTTTAATTTTTGTAGTTTTTTTCGAAATCGGCGATGCGGATAACCGTTGCAAAATCGTCATCGCAGGGATATATTGAAAGTACCATGATGTGACCGGAGGAAAAGTTTATGAAGATGGCATGGTTCGGAGTTGAAGAGTGGTTGAACCCGATGGATTCACTTGCAAAGATCAATCTGGGCTCAAGCTGTGTAAGCGCAGTAGATATGAGCGAACTTTTTGAAACAACAGGTCAGGATCTGGATACTTTCCTGGAGCAGCTGAGAACATTCAGTCTTCACTATCATCACGGCGATGCAACGGGCTCTCCAAGAGTAAAGAAGGCTGTATGCGGATTCTATCCTGACGGAGACGTAAAGCCTGAACAGGTCATGATGGTTCACGGCGGTACAGGTGCAAATGATATCGTTATCATGGGCATCGTTGAATTCGATAAGAACTGCGTTGTTATTAAACCGTCTTATCAGCAGCACTATGACATTCCGAAGTCGATCGGTATCGACACGAGAATCTACCGGCTTGACCCGGCAATAGACTATGAGATCGATTTTGAGAAGCTGGAAGCTCTTTTTGACGACAGCACAAATCTTTTGATTTTAACCAACCCGATCAATCCTATCGGCAAGCAGTTCGACGATGAGACATTAAAGAAGCTCTGCGAACTTGCAAAGAAATATGACGCATATATCCTCTGCGACGAAATGTACAGAGGCCTGGACAAGAATCATATGTCATCCATTCTTGACTTCGGTTATGAAAAGGCAATTGTTGTATCATCACTGTCCAA
>JAZRWU010000282.1:0-1955 GCA_045599885.1 Bacteroidales bacterium
TCCGTACATCGTTTTTATCTGCTCTTCGGTCATAGGAACGTGGGTTCCCAAGGCCGGCATCACATCGGTCAGCGTATCGCCGTAATAGTCATACACCATTTCGGTGATCGGACCGGCATAGGAGTTGAAACGGGTAAAATCGGGCGGCAATGCCAGAACCCGATTCTTTTTACCCATTTTGTCGAATACCTCCTTCAATATCGCGCGAACCTCATCGGCGGTGATATTGTCGGTTTTTGAACCTCTGCTGTAATAAAGCATGTTGACTCGGTTGGACTGTTATACACCGCTGTATGCGCTGAAACCGCCGTCAATAGGAATGACGATACCGGTTACGAACGACGAGACATCGCTGAGGAGATACAAAGTGGCGCCGATAAGGTCTTCGGGTTCACCGAACTTGCCCATAGGAGTACCGTTGAGAATCTTGGCCGTACGGGGAGTGGGAGTGCCGTCTTCGTTCATGAGGAGGAAGCGGTTCTGGTTGGTGAGGAAGAATCCCGGAGCGATGGCGTTGCAGCGGATGCCGATTTTGGCGAAATGAACAGCCAGCCATTGCGTCAGGTTGTTGATGGAAGCCTTGGCAGCGGAGTAGGCGGGAATCTTGGTCAGAGGACGATAAGAGTTCATCGAAGAAATGTTCATGATGGCACCCTTGCCGGCTTTCAGCATGTCGCCGGTGAAAACCATGGTGGGAAGCAGCGTGCCTTTGAAGTTGAGGTCATATACTTTCTGGAAACCGTCCATCTGCAGGCCGTAGAATGTGCTTTCGAGGTTGTCCTTGTCGGCTTCTTCCATTTGTTCCACACCCGTGGTGGCCTTGGGCGAGTTGCCGCCGGCACCGTTGATGAGGACTTCGATCGGACCGAGTTCCTTGTTGATGATGGCCTTGGCGGCTTCCAGCGATTCCTTGTCGAGAACGTTGGCGGCCACACCGATGGTCTTCACGCCGTATTCGGCTTCCACTTCTGCAGCGACTTTCTTGGCTGCTTCTTCATTGATATCCACGATGGCGGTGATGACGCCGGCCGAAGCCAGACCACGTGCCAATGTTCCACCGATGACGCCGGCACCGCCGGTCATAACACAAACCTTACCTTTAAGGTCGTCGAAAGAATATTTGTTCATAGTTTCAGTTTTATGGCCCGCTTGGAACGGACCTGGATTTGTTTATGGAATTATTTTTTGAACATTCTGAGGATGTGACGCTCGTAGATGTTGGAAATCACCTGTTCGGCACAGACGGCTTTGTTGCGCTTCAAAGCGTCGGTGTATTGGTCACCCAGCTCGGCGGCCACCTTGTAACCGACGTGGATGAGCTGACGGAAATTGGGATTGAAATCGGGATTTCCGGGGATGTGACGCAGGGTGTCGGCCAGTTTCTTTCCGTCCCAGGTATCGACTTCTTCGGGAGTCGGGAGCTGGCTGCGGTCGATGTCGATGACGGTGGCATAAGGTGCGCAGAGTTCGTCGAAACGTCCGTATGCGCCTTTATAAACAGCTTTGGCCATGATGACGGCTTCTTCGTCGGCCATAGCCAGACCAATCAGTTCTTCCAGCCATGAGGTACCGGCGGTCTTGACGTGGATACCCTTGTCGTATTTGCGGATCAGGTCGCCCATGATGGGATAGATGGTGAACTTGTCCGAACCGGAGTGGATGCTGAGCTTGAGGTTGTCGGGCAGACCGAATTCCTTGACGGCGAAATCGATGACCAGCAGGTCCTGTTCGAATTCTTTGGTGAATTGGGCGACGTCGCCTACGTAGTCCACACCCTTGTTGAAACGTCCGGTGAATTTCGGAGCGATGGTCTGAGCAGGGACTTTCTCGCCTGCCAGAGCGCTGAGGATCAAGAACATTTCAATAGGAGTCTGAGCCTCATCGACTTCGTCCATCGAGACTTCGGGAACGAAATTGTCGGCTCCCTTGACGCTGGCGATGTGACGGTAGATGCG
>JAZRWU010000283.1:0-3709 GCA_045599885.1 Bacteroidales bacterium
CGTCCCATCGCATCCTGATAGAGGATGCGGCACTGCGTTCCGACGACAAGCCTGTTCTTCTTCGCGTCGCGGACCCAAACGTAATTGTCATAGTCCTGATAGCGGCGATTGTGCGTCCTGATATATTCGGCAGCAGCGGCGTCGGTCGCATCAAGATCCTCAGACTTTCCGCTGAGGCAGCACCATCTGAAAGGGCCGTAGCCGAAATCAAAGAGATTCGGTCCCAGTATATCCTCTATATATGACGGGAAAATGAAACCGTCGAGATCGTTCTCGCCGTTTTTGCAGATGCTCTTTATGCCTGTATCGTATACGGCCTTCAGGAAGCTGTTGCCGTAATCAAAGAAGTAGGTGCCGCGCTCATGAAATTTGCAGATCATCTCATAATGATGCCGCAGTGACTTCTGAACGAGCTTTTTGAAGCCCTCGCGGTCGTTTTTCAGCATCTCGGTACGCTGTTCAAAAGTCAGTCCCTGAGGGCAGTAGCCTCCGTCATAAGGCACATGACAGGAGGTCTGATCCGTCATCAGATCTATGTGGATATTTTTCTCATAAAGGTATTCGAGGAGATCGACGATATTGCCGTTGTAGGCCACCGCGCAGGCCGTGCCCGCGTTCCGGTGCTCCTTCGCGATCGTCCACGCCTCATCGAGACTGGCCGTGCGATGCGTCACCCAGCCTTGCGTATATCTGGTATCGATGCGGGAATCGTCTACCTCCGCAATGATCGCAGCCGCACCGGCGATGACCGCCGCCTTGCCCTGCGCTCCGCTCATGCCGCCGAGGCCTGCGGAAACGAACAGTCTTCCGGCGAGATTGCCGTCGTTCGGAATGCCGAGCTTCAGTCTTCCGGCGTTCAGAAGTGTGTTAAAGGTACCGTGTACGATGCCCTGCGGTCCGATATACATCCAGCCGCCCGCGGTCATCTGTCCGTAGTTCGCGACACCGAGAGCCGCAGCTCTGTTAAAATTCTCCAGATCGTCAAAGGCACCGACCATGAGACCGTTCGATATGATGACTCTGGGCGCAAGCTTATGCGAATGGAACAGACCCAGCGGATGTCCCGACATCACGACGAGTGTCTGCTCGTCCGTCAGGATCTCGAGGTATTTCTTTATCAGACGGTACTGCATCCAGTTCTGGCAGACCTGGCCGGTCTCACCGTAGGTAGTCAGTTCATAAGGATAAAGCGCCACTTCAAAATCCAGATTATTGTCGATCATGACCTGGATCGCTTTTCCCTCTGTGCAATTTCCCTTGTATTCGTCGATCGGTTTTCCATGCAGCGCACCCTGAGGGCGGAAACGGTAGCCGTAGATGCGTCCTCTTTCATTCAGTTCCTTCGCAAACTCCGCCGCCATTCGGGCGTGATGGTCAGGATGGATATAGCGCAGAGCATTCTTGATGGCAAGAGCCCTGTCGGCTGCGGACAGCTTTGACTCACGCTTCGGCGCGCGGCGATAACCTGCATCCATTTCCGGATATTCCGGCAGCTCATAGTCCAGTTCGATTTTTAGATAATCTTTTGTGGTCTCTGTCATCTTCTTTACCTCCTGAGGGATCTTTTTTCTGTTCCTGATTGAATTGTAAAGCACTTTTGTTATAATGGATATAATTTAATCAGAATGTTTGCTATAGCATTATTGTATATCAGGAGATCCCATCTATGAATCTGCGACAGTTGGAATACTTTTGCGCCGTAGTAGAAGAACACAGTTTTTCCGCTGCCGCCAGAAAACTTCACCTTTCTCAGCCGCCTCTTTCCCGTCAAGTGATGCTGCTCGAGCATGAGCTCGGCGTGACCCTGTTCAACCGCACAAACAAAGGCGTCATTCTGACTGACGCGGGGAGGAGCCTCTACAGTCAGGGATACGACCTGATGCAGAGCATGGCTACTATTGCCGACGATATCCGCAATACCGACGCCGGCATAAACGGCATACTGAGGATAGGCGTCCTGTATTCCACGGTCAGCTTTGCGCTCCCCTATATCAGGACCTATCATGAACGCTATCCCGATGTCGAGCTGGTGATCAGGCTCGGAACACCGCAGGAGCTCATCGGTTCTCTGCAGCACGGCAGCCTGAATGTCATCTTTCTCCGCAGCTCGTCCGGGGACACCATCGATCTGAATAAGCGTATCCTCGCCGAGGATTCTCTCGAGCTCGTAATGACCGCGGCGACCGATCCGGATCCCGCATCGGATGCGATCTCCGTTTCACAGCTGAAAAATGTCCCGATGTGCCTGCTCCAAAGCGATGATCTGTGGAGGTATGACGAATTCATCATAAAAGAATGTCAGAACGCCGGCTTTGAGCCGATGATCGTCAGCCGCTGCTATGATACTCCTATGGTCATGCAGCTGGTCATAGCAAATTTCGGCGTCAGTTTTCTTCCGCGATCGATCATCGAAACACACAAAGGCTCCGGTGTATATTCGAGGCCGATCCGCGGGATCGACATAAAGAGCTATACCGCTCTGATATGGGACAACCGCAAATACATCGCGAACAGAATCAGACGTTTTATCAGTCTGACTGAGCAACAGAACTACGGCTCCCGCTGATCGCGGAAGCCGAAAAAATGCCCGTTATGCAAAAAATATTTTCACCGTTCTCCCCGGGTGCAATCGTCTTTTCGAGCTGCGCCTTCCGCCTGAGCCATTACGCCTCCGGACTTTACGCGTAATTTGCCTTAGATCATCTGCATCATGACGATGGATTTCCTCTGAATATGCAAAAGGATTACTCAGAATCAAGAGACATACCGTCTCTACATAGGTTTAGGAAACAGTATTGATGTCACATTTTCGCCGTGTCCGTGGAAACAAATCTATTGCCAAAATCAGCAACGTCTATTTCGGTGCCTGAACCTTGTGTGTTCGCGGGAATAATTCTATTTCTGCTGTTCATTGACAGAAGCAAGTTCATCTATGAACGAATCAAAAGCTGATTATTTACTCAATACGAAAAATTTTTGATTGCGGTATATAATCTGTTTCCCCGTCTAACTTTTCATATAGACTGACACTCAACATGAATAACGCAGACAAAGCAAGTATAACATTTTTCAAATTCGCCAATTGATAATTTGGAATTCCGTTCTCCGGGACGTCTGCTCTGAAATGTTTTACTTTATTATAATCTTGCCACCATCCGGCGGAATTTTCTTCATTAAAACTCTGAAACGGTACAACATTTATTTTTTCATAAGGAAATACTGTCGTGCATTTCATATCTTTTATTTGGGGACAATCCTGCAATATGGCAGATATTTTTTTGACGATATTATTCAAACCGTTTCCACAATTTAATACTTTGCAATATTCACCTGCCAATGAATCCATTTCACTGCAAATATTCAAAAATAAGTATGTATATCTGGGCGAAAAAGTTTTATGGTTGGACTTATCAATAGAAACATATTCATCGGTGGCCAGAAAATCTTTTTCAAGAAGAAAATAAGTCTTCCAAAAGGTTTTTATAAACATATTTTTATCCATATTGTTTCTCCTAATAAAAAATATTATTTCAATAACGGTAATTCCACACCCCGGTTCTTGACATCAAGGCTAACGTCTAAACACGGACTGTTCCATCAAATGTGTTGCTAAAACATAGTTCTTGATGACACATCAGAGAATTGCATTTCCGCAATTTTCATGCGATTCAGCTTCCCTAAATTGCATTTCTGCAAGATTTCTGTTCAT
>JAZRWU010000284.1:0-10359 GCA_045599885.1 Bacteroidales bacterium
TAACGGAGAAGTCCCTGATAGAAAATAGAGGCTACCGGGCCGCGGGTATTCTTGCAGATATTTTTTGCTTTTTCCACATCCTTATCTTCGAGCAGAGCCTTTTCAACTTTATTCAAAAGTTCTTTGACATCCACAGACGAAAGGTTCAGATAGATAATACGCTCAATACAGAAGGCAAGACCCAGGATAAGAGCCAAAGCGATGGCGCTCATAAATCCGGCGGAACCTTCAATGAACTTTGTTTTCAAGGCTTTGTACAGACCACCCTGAGGTTCTGCAGCTTCCTCAGCGGCTTCTTCTACAGCTTCTTCAACCGCCGGAGCAGCAGCCGTCGAATCGGATACAATCGTGGTAGCGTCCTGTTCGTCGGCTGCGGGAGCAACTGACTCTTGAGCATATACGCTGAAGCTAAGGATACCTACCAATGCAAAAAGAGCAAATAACTTTTTCATTGTCTAGTTTTTTAGTGAATAAATAAATAAGTATTGCGGAGAAAGCGGGATTCGAACCCGCGAAACGATTCCACACCGTTTACGCGCTTTCCAGGCGCGCCTCTTCAGCCACTCGAGCATCTCTCCTTAATTGTATATTTTCCGGTCAATCGCTATTGACCCTTCGAAAAACGGCGCAAATTACAAAATAATCATAATATGCAAAAGGTTTTTTCAATGTTTTTTTGGCCTATAAATTTAATGCGTTAATAACTGTCTGATTTTCCACTTCTTCGTATGACAGGCAAAAAAGGCCCGACAAAAGCTCCAACACGGCTTTCATGTAACCAGGTTCGTTTCGGCGGCCCCTCATAGAAAGCGGGCTCAGATACGGACAATCCGTTTCCGTCACCAAAGAAGACAACGGCAAACGGTTCAGAAACGGACGCTGCCGATTGTTTTTATAGGTGATACTGCCGTTCACGCCCAGCAGAAAACCATGGTCAATCAATTCGCGGGCCTGCTCATAATCTCCCGAAAAACAATGGAAAATGCCACGGAGTCCTTTGGAGTAATAATCTCTGACCACCGGCATGATCTCGTCGTTGGCATTACGCACATGCAGAATGACGGGTTTGGAATACCGGACGGCCCAGTCGAGCTGGCAGCGAAGGACTTCTTCCTGTTCCCGGGCGAAAGTACGGTCCCAGTACAAGTCCAGACCTATTTCCCCGACACCATAATAATATAAGGAGATTTCCTGATTGGAGAACAGAGAATCCAAAACATCCAACTGTGACCTGTATTCGGAATTCACCTCGGTGGGATGCAAGCCGGCAAACATACGGAAAAACGTCTTGTCCGTATCGTACAAAGTCCGCATCGGCCCGATGGACGAAGCATCAATACCCGGAAGCCAGCACTGAGTCACGCCGGCCTCACGAGCGGAACAGAGAACCTGCTGACGGTCAGCGTCAAATTCGGGGAGATAAAGATGTGCGTGGGTATCTATCATTTCGCGTCTTTCTCGCCCTTTCGGAAATAATAGCAGACTCCGAAACGCTGGCAACTCTCACGTTTCGCCTCCGCCGGAAGATCCTTGAAACTGTCCTCCACTTGATTCCATATCTGAAGAATCAGCGGATCGACCGACTCGTGCAGCTTATCCAGATTGCCCGTCATCCGCCGGGTATTGTTCTGAAGAATTTTCTGAGAGTTCTTGGATTCAATAAAAATGTCGTAAAAGGCCTTGACCTTGGCAATCGTCGGATTGAATATAGGTGTGCCTCCGTTTTTGACACGGTTCTGTTCTCCTTCAATGATATTTTTGCCCCATGTCACCACATCCGACTCCGTTCCCAGATCCGGCACGCTGAATCCTTCGGGCAGATGATACAGACTGCGCACATCTTTTTTTATCTCATTCCGTTGGACACACATTCCAAGCACCTGGATGAAATGCGAAATATACAGACGGGCCGTCTTCAGATTCTTGACATAATTCTTGTTGGACTGGACCTGCTGTTCCAAGGTGATATGATAGGAATGCAAAGCCTGCTCCATCTGTTCGAGCAAATGGCTGGCATCGTTGTAGAGTTTATATGAATACGGCATATTCAGAAAACCCACCCGGTCTCCCTCTTCCACAGCAGTACGCAAGGCTCTGATTCTCGCCTGATCGGTGTTCGGCAGTCTTCGATACGGCATATCCCTACATTTGACGTTTCATCATTTCCTCCGCCAATTCCTTGAACGGACGGATTTTATCTTCCGGCATACCCAGAGACCCGAGAGCCTTCATCGCCAACGACTCATGATAGTCCATCTCAGCCTCGCACGCTTCCCGGACACCAAGACGATTGTAGATTTCCGTCACTCTCGGCACTTTCTCGCTCCGGTCCACGTCACTGCGCTTCAAGTATTCCGTCAGGAATGCCCGCGTGCTCTCATCCGACTTCTCCATGGCGAAAATCCAGGGGAAGGTCTTTTTATTGCACATGATATCGCCCCCAAGAGCCTTTCCGAAAACGCTGGGATTGCCCCATACATCCAAAATATCGTCTTTGATCTGAAATGCAATACCGATATGAATGCCGAAATCGTACAGACAAGACTGCCATTCGGGACTTGCCTGAGCAATCAAAGCACCCATTTTCAGACTGCCGGCCAGAAGCACCGCGGTTTTCAGGCGGATCATCTCCAGATATTCATCCTTATTGACGGTGTCCATCGTCTCGAATTTCATATCATAAGCCTGGCCTTCACACACTTCCATTGCCGTATCGGTGAACAGGTTCAGACAGTCCTTGAGGCAGTATTCCGGCGCGAGAAGCACATAACGGTATGCGAGTTCCTGCAAAGCATCGCCCGAAAGGACAGCCGTATTCTCATCCCACTTCACATGGACACAGGGTTTGCCGCGACGCATGAACGAGCGGTCCATCACGTCATCATGCAACAAGGTGAAATTGTGGAACATTTCGATGCCAACAGCCGGCAACACGGCTTTGTCCAAGGCGTTTCCGTCAATCAAGTCGCAGGCCATCAGGCAAAGCAGGGGCCGGATACGCTTGCCGCCGAGGTTCATCATATAACCCATCGGCTCATAAAGGCCCCGCGGCCGGCTGTCATAGCGCACCTGCGTCAAAGCTTCTTGAATGCGGGACATCAATTCTTGGGAACTTCTCATAGGTAGATACTATCAGATTAAAATAGCACACAAAATACCATAACGTATAATGTGTGCTATTATGTTGAACGGAATAGAATCCGACTATTGCTGCAATCTGAAGATAACGGGCAAGGTGTAACGTACACGCACCGGCTTACCTTGCTGACGGCCAGGTTTCCAATCGGGCATCAGACCAATAACGCGCAAGGCTTCCTTGTCAAGGTTGGGATCGACTGAACGGAGAACTTCCGCACCCGTCACCTTTCCTTTACCGTCAATCACGAACGTACAGATGACACGACCCGAAATACCGTTTTCCAAGGCGATGGTCGGATATTTCAGATTCTTCTTGATGAAGGCCTGAAGAGCGGATTCGCCACCAGGGAACTGAGGCATTTCCTCTACAATGACAAACACTTCACCTGAAGGATCGTAATCTTCTGTAAACTCGCCGTCGTAATTCTGAACGATGGCATCCTCAGGATCGTCTTCCATAGAGTCGAATTCGACATCCTCTTCCAAGGTGTTGTCTTCCACAATCTGAATCAAGTCTGACTGAACGGTTTGTGGTGGTGGTGGTGGCGGCGGAATATACTGGCGCGTAATTTCTACCATCACTTCTTCTTCGACTACTCCGTTGCTATCGTCAATCTGAGCCACCGCCACATCTGTATTGGAGACTTCAAATCCGATGAACAGAAAGCCTAGAGCAACTGTCAGACCCAAAAGGAAATAGGTCGTCCGGTTTCTCTCCAAGTTGACTTTTGCTGATTTTTTCTCTTCCATCGTATAATCAATGTGAAATTTTCTCACTGCTGAGACTTTTTCATAGCAAGTCTCGAGCGGCAAAGATACATTTTTTTAGACAAAACCGCACATTTGTCACAAAAAAAATCAAGAAAGTGCGTGTTTTTTTCAAAGGTACATAAAATTCGCTTTTCACAAGGAAATGTCTATTTTTGTGGCAACAGTTCCGTCTTATTTCCGAAAGCATCCAGATGAAGCGAATCTCATTCATAGGAATTCTCATGTTTCTCTCGTCCGTTTTATATGCCGAGACAGGAGACTATGTATATGATTTTCTGCAGCTTCCCATATCCAGCCGGGCTTCTGCGCTGGGTGGCGCACTGGTGGCCTCTCCCGAAAGCGATTTGAATCTGGCTTTCCACAACCCGGCTCTGCTCTATCCGGAACTTCATGGAACGCTGTCTATCGGATATATGAATTATATCGCTGATATTCAACTCGGTCAGGCTTCATACTCCCGAAAAATCAACGAGCGCAATGCCTGGATGGCAGGTATCCGCTACCTTGATTATGGCGATATCACCGCAGCCGACATCTATGGACAGACCTACGGCGGGCTTTTGTCAAAAGACATGGCGCTGACATTCTGCTACTCATTCGCCATCAACGACTTATGGCAGGCTGGTATCGGGGCGCACTTTATCTATTCTCTGTTGGATGAATATACTTCCCTGGGAGGAGGCGTCGATCTTGGCGTGCATTACAGTCATCCCGAACATGGTTTATGGGCAGGTATTGTCGTGAAAAATCTCGGTTCACAGTTCCGGCCTTACGATGAACGCTACGAACCCTTGCCTTGGGATATTCAATTGGGCATAACCAAAGCTTTGGAACATGCGCCATTCCGACTCAACTGCACGGCCTACCGTTTCAATGCATGGAATCCGGGGTATCACAGCTACAGCGATCAGAAAACCGTCCGCGAGGGGAAATTTTTTTCCGCCCTGCTGCGGCATTTCATATTCGGCCTGGATGCGGTTCCCTCCGACAATCTGACGCTCAGTTTCGGATACAATGTGGGCAGAAGACAGGATATGGCCATGGAGCAACGCTCGGCATTCAGCGGAATGAGCGCAGGTTTCTCACTGAAAATCAAGTCTTACCGCTTTGGAGCTTCTTATTCTCAATATCATCTTTCGGGCAATTCTCTTCAAATGACTTTCGCGACCGACCGGCTCGCATTTTAGGGCCTGTCTTCAACTTCTTTCAACAAAATATCATCAAAATGGAAAAGAAAATCATTGTCGCCGTTGACGGATATTCCTCCTGTGGGAAAAGCACTATGGCTAAAGCATTGGCCAAACGGCATCATTATATTTATGTGGATACCGGTGCGATGTACCGTGCTGTCACTCTGTTTGCCCTGCGGCAAGGATGGTTCGACGGGGTGAAGCTGGACGAAGATGCCCTGACAGCCGTTGTGCGTGACATTCCTCTTCATTTTGTGACCAACGGAGCAGGGGAAAGCGAAATGTTCATCGGCGAGGAGAACGTTGAGAAAGAAATCCGGGGCATGGAAGTGGCCAACCGCGTGAGTATTGTCGCCGCCATAGGAAAAGTGCGCGAGGCATTGGTGGAAATGCAGCAGGCCATGGGGCTTGAAAAAGGTATCGTAATGGATGGACGCGATATCGGAACCGTCGTATTTCCACAAGCCGAACTGAAAATATTTGTAACCGCCGATACGGACGTCAGAGCCAAACGTCGCTATGACGAGCTGATTATCAAAGGGCAACCCTCTTCGATGGAAGAAATTAAAAAGAATATTGAGACCCGCGACTACATCGATTCTCATCGTGAAGTGGGGCCATTGCGTCAGGCCGAAGATGCTATTCTCCTGGATAACAGCCAAATGACCATCGAGGAGCAAGACGAATGGTTTGACCGTATCTTCAACGGGGCCGTTCATGGACAGCGATAACAAAGAAATGGTTTGCCGGGTGGAGACGGATGCCTGCTCGGGCTTCTGCTTCGGGGTGGTCAATGCCATACGCAAAGCGGAAGACCAGCTGGAGCAGAATCCCGTGCTGTACTGTCTGGGCGATATTGTCCATAACACCATGGAGGTCAACCGACTACGGCAAAAGGGGCTGCACACGCTGACTCATTCCGAAATGGAAAGCCTTCGAGATGCCCGAATTCTGTTCCGGGCTCACGGAGAGCCTCCCGCCACCTACGGACTGGCCCGAAACAACCGGTTGGAAATCATTGACGCCACCTGTCCTGTGGTGCTTCACCTCCAGAAACGCATCCGTAAAAAATACGAAGAAGGCAAAAATCAGTCCGTCCAATTGCTGATTTTCGGAAAAATCGGCCACGCGGAAGTCAATGGGCTTGTCGGCCAGACGGACAATACGGCGATTGTCATCGAACATCCTTCCCAACTCGATGCCATAGACTTCGGAAAACCTATTGTCCTATTCTCCCAAACCACCAAGTCACAAGAAGATTATGCCCAGCTTATCGCCGAGATTGAAAAACGTCTGCAACCCGGCGTTTCATTTGAGCATTTCGACACCATCTGCAAGCATTTCGCCTCCAGACTGCCGAGAGCGAAAGAATTCGCCCTAGCCTACGACTGCCTTCTGTTCGTCAGTGATCCGAAAAGCAGCAACGGGAAAGCGCTGTTCAAAGCCTGTCTGGAAAGCAATCCGCATTCTCATTTCATTTCATCGGCCGAGGAACTTCAACCGGCATGGTTCGACGGCATGCATTCCGTCGGAATATGCGGTGCCACTTCGACCCCCCAATGGCTGATGGAAGAGATACGGCAACAGACCTGCCGCCTGATGGCTTGATTATTTGCCGAAATACCGCTCCAATAAATCTTGGGCCGCTTTGAAGGCAGTCATTTCGCGGTTGAGGACTTTCTGCTCATTCAAAACCATATTTTCAGAAATCTCAGGATTCAGATAAAAATGATTCTTGAGTGCCTCGTCGATGGTCTCACGCATCCAATAACTCTCCTGACGCCGTCTCCGCGCATCAAAAACACCATTACTCCGGCATAAAGAAATGTAATCCTCCACCATTTTGATGACATCGCGGATACCTGTGCCTTCCAATCCGGAATAGGTGAGAACTTGAGGACGGACGCCGGCTTCGGGCATGGGGAACAACTGCAGAGCGCTTCTGTAATGAGCCGCAGCCAGACGGGCCCGCTGATAATTGTCTCCATCCGCCTTATTGATGGCGATACCATCCGACATTTCCATAATACCGCGCTTGATTCCCTGCAATTCATCCCCTGCTCCGGCAATCTGAATCAGAAGAAAAAAATCGACCATCGAGTGAACTGCCGTCTCCGATTGTCCTACCCCCACGGTCTCCACAAAAATCGTATCGAAACCGGCCGCTTCACAAAGGACAATACTCTCACGGGTCTTGCGGGCCACACCCCCCAAAGAGCCACCGCTCGGAGAAGGACGGATAAACGCCTTTTCCTGAACAGAAAGCTGCTCCATTCGGGTTTTATCGCCCAAAATACTGCCTTTACTCCTCTCACTGCTCGGATCGATAGCCAAAACCGCCAGTTTGTGACCTTGACGGATCAGTTCCATTCCGAAACTCTCGATGGAGGTGCTTTTTCCGGCTCCTGGAACACCGGTGATTCCCCAACGGGTAGAATTACCGGCATACGGAAGACATTTCTCAATGATTTCAGCCGCCATTTCACGATGAGCGGGCAATGTGCTCTCTATCATCGTAACAGCCTGACTCAACATTACTTTATCACCTGACAGAATTCCTTTGACATATTCATCGGCGGAATACTGAGGCCGATGGGAACGCTTCTTCAGATAGGGATTCAAAATGGGCTGGCTTTCCACACCTTGATTGACACTCAATCCTTGATAACGCTCATCGTTTTCGGGATGTTCCATAGGACAGTCTGAATTGAAAAACAATTTCACTCACTGATATCTGCTCGGATAACAATGCGTTTTGTCGTCTCCACCGGATCGTTGGTCACGAACTCGACAGGATAAAAAACCGACGACTGAAGGTTTTTGGTATTCAACTCAAAATGAAGTTTGACAGTCTTACCCGGTGCGACTTCCATCTTATCAGCTGTCGCTTTCAATGCGGGAGAAGGATTATAAATCTTACGGATGTAAAGCGGAGCTTTGCCACCATTCTTGAGTGTCATCTCTGCCTTGACGGTCTTTCCTTGCTGAACAGTCCCGAAATGAATACCCGACAAAGAATACACCGCGTATGGAATCTTGCCCGATTTCACTTTGGAGAAATCCTCTTTAAGCAAGGCGGACACATGGAACTGCTCCTCTACCGCGGGCGTGCCTTTCTCAACCACCTCAATGTGGAAGAAATCATCTCTACGGCCATAGTCCTTGGCATCAGCGGAAATATACTGAATCGTCATGACCGCCGTCGCTCCCGGAGCCAGCACTTTATTTGACAAGGTCACTTTCAGATGTTTAGGCACATCCGAGACACGGATCATAATCGACTCGGTCTCACTCTGATTGTACAAAGTGACGGTCTCATTCTTGACGCTTCCGATGATCATTTCCCGGAAATTGAGGGAGGTCTGACGGAGCCGGAGATTGCCCATCGCCTTGGGATACAGACGAGTGGGAGAATTTTCATCGGTAACGACATTACCTTTGATACTCAACACATAAGAAGGATTGCGCTTGGAATTGGAATAGACGGTGATGGTCTTGTTGAAATGACCTGGACGTCCTTCCGTATTATACGACACCGTAATGGACGATTTGGCTCCCGGTGCGATGGGCTCATGCTGGAATGAGAGAGTAGTACAGCCACAGGACGTCGCGACACGGGAAATCTCCAAAGGTTTCTTGCCCGTATTCTCAAAAGTGAAATCGAAGGTGGCGAGACCATTTTCCTCAATAGTACCGAAATCGTGTTCAGAAGTATCAAATCTGATATCGGCACCGTCATAAAGATCCACAGCCGTCTTTTGGCTGAAAGCCGTCAACGGCAAAACCATCAGGAAAAGCAGGAAGATATATCGGATTGTTTTCATATTAAATAATTTATATTGTTCCGGACACTTGTATGGCACTTCATTTACGGATATAATGTGCGAAAGAATAGGCATAGGGACTGCCCTCGGGATGATCTTCCCGCTCCACTTCCTGCCAAAGACTTCCGTCAATCTCGGGGAAGAAGGCATCCGCCTCAAACTCATGATGTATCCAAGTGATATACAGCGAATTGACATAGTTCATCGCCTGATGGTACACCATAGCGCCTCCTATGAAAAAAATCTTATCTTCTCCTTGGCAGACTTCCAGCACCTCCTCAAAGGAATGGACAGTCTCGCAACCGGGAAAAGTCTCATTGTCGGGGCTCAGCACCAGATTGCGGCGGTTGGGCAAAGCTCCTTTAGGCAATGAAAAAAAGGTATTGCGTCCCATCACTACGGTATGACCCGATGTGATTTCCTTAAAGTGCTTCAAATCAGCAGGAAGATGACAGAGCAGTGTGTTGTTTTTCCCTATGCCGTAATTCCCGGCGACAGCGACTATCGAGGCTATTTCCATTGTTTGAAATTAGAACTTCATCTGTTTGACATATTCAATAAAAGCATTCGCATTGTTGAGCTCAGCTTCACGCGAACCGGCAGACACGATTTTCGTTTTGAAATGACGCATGGGGTGTGAGATAACCAATACCGCATCGCTGGTGATTTTCTGCATCTGCACTTTGGAAGGATCAAACACCATGCCGCCACCAATGGGGATAGGGTTTTGTGAAACGTCTGCAGGATGTTTGGCCCAGACAGCAATACGGTCAGGAGCTACGAATTTCTGGCTTTCAGGATGATAATTGACACCCGTGACAAAGCAGACCCTGCCGCCCTTGCTGAATGCCTCCACTTTGGCCCAACGTGCATGGTTCCGGACTGTGACGCGGATGAGAATATCCACCGACCGCCCCTGGTAGGCAACCCCTTTGGCCAACATTTCCGCATAGGCTCCATGGGCCGTTTTCTTAACGGCGAGTTCCCGGCCTTCCGTGGCTTCCAGCTTGAGAATCTGCTTGCCATCCCAAAGATTGTAACCGCCCAGACCGACGGTGGAACCGACCTTGTATTCATCACAACCGTATCCTTCCTCCAACTGCATCTTTTCGGTCGGGTACCAATGCGCGGTGGCCAGTTCCAACTGCGGACGCTGCTTGGAATAGACATCAATGGAGCCACTGTTGTTGAAGTAAATACGCAGGGCCATATACATATTCTCAACGGCAGGTCCATGATGTCCTATCAGCTTATACTGATCCGCCTCCGGTGACACGATTTTTGTCAACTGGATACTGTCTTTGCGCCAAAAAAGGCTCACATCACTCTGAGCGGAGAGTTCGGAGACCGAAAGGACTGATATCCATCCGAAAACCGCCAGGAAAAGAATCCGATTTCTCATATCAACACATTTTTTGCAAAGATAGTGCAAGCCG
>JAZRWU010000285.1:0-6596 GCA_045599885.1 Bacteroidales bacterium
AGAATTTACGACGCACTTCCTCCACTCCTTCAGGATCGAAACGGAGATTGTCCCAAGGAGAGGCATTGGTAATCATATACCAACGTAAAGGATCGGAACCGTATTTCTCAATGGTGCCAAACGGATCCACGGCATTGCCAAGACGCTTGGACATCTTACTTCCGTTCTTGTCAAGAACCAATCCGTTGGACACGACATTCTTATATGCCACTGAGTCGAATATCATCGTCCCCAGAGCGTGCAAGGTGAAGAACCAGCCACGGGTCTGATCCACACCTTCAGCAATGAAATCGGCAGGATAAATGCTGCGGTTGTCAAAATCCTCCTTGTTTTCAAAAGGATAATGTATTTGAGCATAAGGCATCGCGCCACTGTCAAACCACACATCGATAAGGTCGGTCTCCCGTTTCATCGGTTTTCCGGTCGGAGAAACCAGGACAATATCATCCACGTAAGGACGATGGAGATCAATCTTGTCATAATTGGCCTTTTCCATCTTTCCGGGAACAAAACCTTTGTCTTTATACGGATTGTTCTGCATAAAGCCGGCGGCGACAGATTTCTCAATCTCATTATACAATTCTTCCACGCTGCCGATGCAGATTTCCTCGCGTGTCTCACGGTTTCTCCAAATCGGCAGAGGGGTGCCCCAATAACGTGAACGGCTCAGGTTCCAGTCGTTCAGATTCTCCAACCACTTGCCGAAACGGCCGCTTCCGGTCGATTCGGGCTTCCAGTTGATAGTCTTGTTCAGCTCTATCATTCTGTCACGGCAGGCCGTAGAACGGATGAACCAACTGTCAAGAGGATAATAGAGGACCGGTTTGTCTGTACGCCAGCAATGAGGATAATTGTGGATATGCTTCTCTATCTTGAAGGCAGAACCTTCCTGCTTCATTTCCATACAGATGATGATGTTCAGATCCTCATCCTTGGAAGCGGCGGCCTCATCGTAGCGGCCATCGGTGTTGTATTTGGGAGAATAGGCATTCTTGACATAATCGCCCGCATGATGCTGATACCATTCCGTATTGACACATTTCTCCACGAAAACAGGGTCACAATCCTCCAGAAGATAATACTTGCCTGTCATATCGACCATCGGACGGGTTTCGCCGGCGCGGTTGATCATATACAACGGAGGGATACCGGCAGCTTTGGCGACCTTCGCATCGTCCGCACCGAAAGTAGGGGCGATATGCACGATGCCCGTACCGTCTTCCGTGGTCACATAATCACCGGCAATCACACGGAAGGCACAGTCAGACAGCTCGACAAAAGTATCCTGAGCATTCTGGAAGCATTTTTCAGGATGCGACGCGGCATATTCTCTGACATAAGCGGCGGAATTCTCATCCAGCTTCTCAAGAGGCTTGACCCAAGGCATCAGCTGGGAATACTTCATTCCCACCAAATCCGATCCCTTATACTTTCCGACGATACGGTAAGGCACCACTTTGTCTCCCGGGGCAAAACTTTCCATATCCTTTTCGGCGCCTTCCGGCTTGAGATAAGCGTTGAGACGGGCCTCAGCCATGACCAGAGTCAATTTGTCGGCATTGTACGGATTATAAGTCTGGACCGCCACATAATCGATGTTGGGCCCCACACAGAGAGCTGTATTCGAAGACAGAGTCCAAGGGGTCGTAGTCCAGGCCACAAAACAGGGCTGCCCCCAGGCCGACATCTCAGGACGGGGATCAAGCATTTTGAAAATACCGGTGACCGTCGTGTCCTTGACATCACGATAACAGCCGGGCTGATTCAATTCGTGGGTGCTGAGACCAGTCCCTGCGGCTGGAGAATAGGGCTGTATGGTATATCCTTTGTAAAGAAGTCCCTTGTCATACAATTGCTTCAGCAACCACCAAAGCGTTTCGATATAGCGGTTGTCGTATGTGATATACGGGTTCTCCAAATCGACCCAATATCCCATTTTATGCGTCAGATCCGTCCATTCTTTGGTGAATTTCATCACATCACGGCGGCAGGCGGCATTGTAATCATCGGCAGATATCTTCTTTCCGATATCTTCTTTTGTTATACCCAACGACTTCTCCACTCCAAGTTCGACAGGAAGCCCGTGAGTGTCCCAGCCAGCCTTGCGCTTGACTTGGAAACCCTTCATGGTTTTATACCGGCAGAAAATATCCTTGATGGAACGGGCAATCACATGGTGGATTCCCGGCATACCGTTGGCCGATGGCGGACCTTCATAAAACACAAAAGAAGGGCAACCCTCCCGCAATTCGGTACTTTTATGGAAAATATCGTTCTCATCCCAATACTTAAGAACCTCTTTATTGATTTCAGAGAGATCAAAATGGGAATATTCATTGAATTTCTTAGACATAGCCTCAATCATTTTGACCTGCGAAGATAGATGATTCCGGTCAAAAAAACAAGATTCCGCCCCTAAAGCTCTGCCATACGCCCTACGGGTGGTCCCTATATGAATAAAGGCTGGGGCTGAAAACAGCTTCTATAGATAATATTCAGATACAAGTGCCTGATAGTCGGGAGTATAACTTCCATCACGCAAGGCAATCCCAAGTTCCGAGCGCTTGACCTCCCCGCGTTCATGTCCGAATGACATCAGAACACGCTTCGCTTTCTTGCCGACAACAGGAATCAGATGACAGATTTCCGTCGGATAGAGTTTGTATTCCCAGCAATACTCCTCGAAAATCTCCTCACACTCACTCGGCAGGATGACGGACAACAATCCCTTGCCATGAAGCAATCTGGCACTGCCTTGGACAAGATTGCCGAAACACAAATCCTCCGCATGACGCGCAAGGCTCCGCGCTTTGTTGATAGGTTTCAGATCGTCTTTGAAAAATGGTGGATTGCAGACAATCAGATGATAATATTCCTCGCGGGGAGACGTATAGCTCTGCATCACTTCGGGAAAAGTTCCCTGACGGACTTCCACCGTATTGGGCCACGGACTGCGGCTTACGTTCCCGGCCGCCTGAATCGCCGCAGTCACATCTTTTTCCACAGCGTCAATGCGCGCTTGCGGATACTTTTGGGCCAGCATCAGGGCAATCAGACCGCTGCCGGTCCCAATATCCAAAATGTGGAATTCTTCCTGATCGGATTCGGGGAGATGAGCCCAGGCGCCTAAACTGACACCATCCATGCCCACTTTCATCGCACATTTGTCGTGAAAGATTTCAAACTGTTTGAAACAAAAGGAGGGAGACGATGTGGACATAATATCAGGATTCTTGCGTTTCATTAAGATAATGAGAAATGCGGAGACTGAGGAAAAGCTCCAGGACGGCCAACAGCAACACGCTCAATATGAATGAGTTGTTGCCGATAAACATCAAATATCCGCCTCCTGTCAACAGGATGATATTCAGAAAAAAGATACGGTTCAAGCGTTTCAGACGGAAATCGTCACCGCGGTACAGCATCCTCGAATGGCAGACCAGATAGAATACCGCACCTGCCGCATAAAAAAAGAAGGCGTTTTTGACCCCTTCCATAAAGAATACCATAGATAAGCAAATAAGCAAAGCCGACAAAATATACAAAATACCGAAGACAGTATTCTTACCCGCCGCTTTCACATCCGACTGCTTTTTCATATTAGAACCTGTTATATTTGATTTTCAGATGATTTGATAGGGATTTCGATGCCTGCTCGGGCTATTGTTGAGCGTGCATGGCGGGTTGCGCCTTACTTTTTCTCGAGGATATAGACATCTTCGTTGTCGCGTTTCATCAGATATTGCTCACGGGCAATCTTCTCAATCTCCTGAGTGCCGATTCTCAAATCCTCCAACTGCCGGGCAGATTCCTCACGTTCTTTTCTGAGATTGCGGATTTCCCTGCGCAGCTCACGGATCTGATGGTCATACCGGAAGCGCCTGATCAGATTGTTCTCATCTACGAACACCAGCAGGATGCCGAAGAGAATCAGCGTTATCACGTATTTGTTGAGATATGGACGGATGCGCTCGAAATAATCTTTTATGAAGCTCATAGAATCTGATAATATAACCTCCTGCCGTTCAATGGAAACAATAGGAAAAGAAGCTCGACAGTCAGGCATTGCCTGTTGCAAAGGTAAATAAAAAACAATACCTTTGCCTCCATCAGCTCCATTATTCAATGAAAAATTATTTAGTCTCCGCAAGAAAATACCGTCCCGACACTTTCATGTCAGTCGTCGGGCAGAAAGCCTTGACTACCACGCTGCAAAACGCCATCAAAAATCATCAGGTGGCTCAGGGATATCTGTTTTGCGGGCCCAGGGGAGTCGGTAAAACCACTTGCGCGCGGATTTTCGCCAAAGCGATCAACTGCACCAATCCCCATCCCGACGGAGAGGCATGCAACGAATGCGAATCCTGCCGTTCCTTCAACGAGCAGCGCTCTCTCAACATTTTCGAATTGGATGCTGCCTCCAACAACTCCGTGGACGATATCCGGCTTTTGACCGAGCAGGTCCGTATCCCTCCCCAACTCGGGAAATATAAAGTATATATCATCGACGAGGTCCACATGCTTTCGACGGGAGCCTTCAACGCTTTCCTCAAGACCTTGGAAGAGCCGCCCTCACATGCCGTATTCATTCTCGCCACCACCGAGAAGCACAAGATTCCCGCCACCATCCTATCCAGATGCCAGATTTATGATTTTCACCGTATTGGAGTCGGTGATATTCAGGAGTATCTTCAATATGTGGCCACACAGGAAGGAATAGAATTTGAGCCTGAAGCTCTCAACGTCATCGCCATGAAAGCGGATGGCGGAATGAGAGACGCGCTCTCCATCTTCGATCAGGTGGCCAGTTTCGGAGAAGGCAGAATCACCTACAACAGCACTATCGCCAATCTCAACGTGCTGGATTATGACTATTTTTTCAGACTGATTGATTTTTGCCTTCAGAAAGACGTCAGCAATGCCCTGCTGCTTTTCGATGAGGTCCTGAACCAGGGATTTGAGGGAATGCATTTTGTATCGGGACTCTGCTCCCACCTACGCGACCTGATGGTCTGCCAGGATCCACGCACGCTGAAATTGCTCGAAGTGAGCGATTCCATCCGGGAGCAATATGCCAGACAGGCCCAGTCTTGCTCATTCGACTTTCTGCTCAACGCATTGCGTCTGGCTAACGAATGCAGTCTGCAATATCCCGCCAGCAAAAACAAACGCCTGTCGGTCGAACTGCTGCTGATAAGACTCTGCCATCCGGATTCACCTTCTCCCGATGACAAAAAAACGACGGTTCCACCCATCGGCCAGACACGGACCTCCCCCACAATGGCCTCTGGCTCCACCAGTACCGCGGGAACCCCTTCGTCGGGCGTGAGGACTTCGCCTGCTCCCATCTCCGCCAGCACCGACACCGTCCGACCGACTGTCTCCGCCAGCATTCCAAAGCCGGTTTCAACGCCTTCTCCCGTCAACAGCCTTCCAAACGCGACACCGCCCTCCACCCACATCCCTGGAGCTCAAAAACCTAAAACCTTCTCCCTCAAGAAAACCAAGGCCGCCGCAGAAGAAGCCCAAGTTGAAGTCCAGAATACCGTTGTCGAGAAGAATGAAGCTTATTCGCAGGAACAATTCTCCGCTGCCTGGAAAGAATATGCCGGACGCTTGAAAGAAGATCCGCAACTATATGTGGCCGTCACTACCGACGAGCCGGTTCCGCTTGGCAATGACCGCTTTGAATTTGTTGTTTTCCAGACACACACCGGCAATCAGATGAATGCCCTCAAGCACGACATTGAATCTTTCCTCCACGAAAAACTGCAGAATACGCATATCGCTTTGAGTATCCGTGTCAGCGAAGGCGATGAAAAAAAGAAGGCCTTGAGTTCTCAAGACCAACTTAACGAAATGATTAAGGACCAGCCGGCCATCGCGCAACTGAAGCAAAGCCTTCTCCTCGAAATAGACTGACTAACGGAAATCCTGTTCTATCTTGGCGCTGGTGACAGCCATCTCAAGAGCCGTTTTCGCACCTTCAATTCCTTTATTACCATATTTTCCGCCACAACGGTCAAGAGCCTGCTCCAAATTGTCGGTGGTAAGAAGACCGAAAATAACCGGAATCTTCCCTTGTGCGTTTAAGGAGGAAATGCCTTGAGTCACTCCCTGACAGACATAGTCAAAATGCGGAGTGCCGCCTCGGATAACACTGCCAAGCACAATAACCGCATCCAAAGCAGCATTCCCGTTTATCAGTTTGGCGGCCGCATACACCAGCTCAAAGCTCCCAGAAACATGATAGATATATATCTTATCCCGCGACACGCCTGCCTCTTCGAGACAAGAGACCGCTCCGTCGAGCATTGCATACGTCACCTGTGAGTTCCAGTCGGAAACAACGATGGCAAAGGATTTACCTTTGCCATCTGGAAGATGATCGTACTGCGACAAATTTGCCGTAGCCATATTGTTATCTGTTATTAGAATCTGTTTAAATTTCTTCCAATGAAAATATTATTAAGCTATTCAAACTCATTTCGATGCGCTTTTCCTGTCTTCCCGGCGTCTTTTCCTCTTCGAATAGCCCGCTATCCGTCATCGGAAAACGGGAAAAATCCACTCGGAATGTCCAGAAAAATCTCTAT
>JAZRWU010000286.1:0-2187 GCA_045599885.1 Bacteroidales bacterium
ACTGACGTTGATGGCCTGCGCGATTTGAGTGGAGGAAATACGGCTTTCCCCCTCGGCGGCGGCCATTTTCAAATAGGCGAGATACCAAGGCAAGCGTCTTATGGTCGGTTCCGGAATGCTGATGGAGTTCATGAAGCTTATTTCAGAAGGTTTCCCAATATAGATCTGGTAATCTGTCGGATAGCGGTGGAAGTCGCGGAATTGATAGCCTTGCCGGCTATGTCCTTACCTGAAGAATTCTTGCTTTTCTTGCCCGTGACTGTATTGGAGACCTTGGTACCGATGCTTCTGCTGACGGAAGTGATGGCGGCTCCAGCGGCGGCTGTCAATACGGTCTGTCCGATGGATTTTTTGGCTTTTCCTTTGGAGGCTGTTTTCTTTTCAACCTTTTCTTCTGAGGCTTTTTCGGCCGCCTCTTGCGATTCACGCAAAGCGATTTCTTCGGCTTCCTTCTCGCTTTCAGCCAATAAGACTTCGAAGGCACTTTCCCGGTCAATGAGTTTGTCGTATTTCCCGAACAGACGTGAACGGTTGTTGATAAGCGTCCTCTGGTCGGGAGATATGGCGCCGATCTGACTCAGCGGGAACAGTATTTTCGCGCGTTCAACGATGGCGGGAGCACCTTTCTCATCAAGCAGCGAAACCAGGGCTTCGCCGGTCTCCAATTGCATGATGGCATCTTCTGTCTTGAACTCGGGATTGACGCGGAAGGATTGGGCCGCCGCCCGGACAGCTTTCTGGTCTTTGGGGGTATAGGCACGGAGTGCATGCTGGATGCGGTTGCCGAGCTGACCCAGAATACTGTCTGGAATATCGGAGGGATTCTGCGTGACGAAATAGACACCGACGCCTTTGCTTCGGATAAGTCTGACCACTTGCTCAATTTTATCAACGAGAGCCTTGGAAGTCCCGTCGAACAAAGTGTGTGCTTCGTCGAAGAAGAATACCAGTCTGGGAAGATCCATATCGCCGACTTCGGGAAGCTTAGCGTACAGATCGGACAAAAGCCACAAGAGGAAAGTGGAATACAATTTTGGGTTCAGCATCAGTTTGTCTGCCGCCAGAACGCTCATCACGCCTTTGTTGCCTTCGTATTGAATCAGGTCGAATATGTCGAAGGATGGCTCTGCGAAGAATTGTTCTGCGCCTTGATTCTCGAGTGTGAGCAACGCACGCTGGATGGCGCCGATGCTGGCGGCGGAAACATTGCCGTAAGTGGTAGTGAGCTCGCCCGAATGTTGGGACACATAGTTCAACATCGAACGCAGGTCTTTCAAATCAATCAGGAGCAGACCTCTTTCGTCGGCTACCCTGAAGACAATGTTCAGAACGCCTTCCTGAGTGTCGTTCAAACCCAGCAGGCGTGACAGTAGCTGCGGGCCCATATTGGAGACAGTCGTGCGCATGGGATGCCCTTGTTCGCCGAAGACATCGAAGAATCGGGTGGGACATCCCTCAAACCGGGGATTCTCTATCCCAAATTCGGGTGCGCGTTTTTCAATGAATTTACTGCTGCATCCGGCTTGACTGATGCCGCTCAGATCGCCTTTCATGTCGGCCATAAAACAAGGTACTCCAGCCTGGCAGAATGTTTCGGCCAATACTTGAAGAGTGACGGTTTTGCCTGTGCCGGTGGCTCCGGCAATCAGTCCGTGACGATTGGCCATGCGGCCGCAAAGAGAAATGGGACCTTTGTCCCCGTGGGCGATGTACAACCCTCTTTCAGTGTCAAGCATAGGTGAAATGTATTATTGTATGGTTAACTTCAGTTTTTGCACCCAATATGGATTTTCCGCGGTAAAAATACAAAATCCAGACAAAAATTGATAAATTTGCTTATTCAATATAAGAGAATGGATTGGAAAGATCATTTGGCATCGCTTGTCGGCGATTTGCCCCGGAACGATGAAAATGCGGTGGCGGAGTCGGAAGAGACTCCGAAGCCTGTTTTGGCCAGCGGTAAGAAACAAGTGCTCTATATCCGTTTCGAAAAGCGGAACGGGAAGCCGGCTACCATTATCAGTGAGTTCGAAGGTACGGATGACGAACGTAAGTCTTTGGCAAAACGCTTGAAATCCAACTTGGGGGTAGGCGGTTCGGACAAAGATGACGAAATCCTCCTTCAAGGCGATGTCCGCCACAAAGTCTGTGAATTGCTCCGGGCGGAAGGTTTCCGTCTGAAGGGAG
>JAZRWU010000287.1:0-8227 GCA_045599885.1 Bacteroidales bacterium
GGGATCGGCGGTGTAGATGCCGTCAACGCGGGTGCCTTTAAGCATCACGTCGGCTTCGATTTCGATGCCCCGGAGGGACGAACCCGTATCGGTGGTGAAGTAGGGGCAGCCCGTTCCGCAGGAAAAAATGCAGATTTCGCCTTTTTCCAGGCATTCGAGGGCGTAGCGCTTGCTGTACAGTTCGGCGATGGGTTCCATCCGGATGGCGGTCAAAACGCGGGCTTTGGCTCCTGCCGCTTCGAGGGCTGAACTGAGAGCCAAACTGTTGATGACCGTGGCCAGCATACCCATCTGGTCACCTTTGACGCGTTCGTATCCTTTGGCGGCACCGGCCAGTCCACGGAAAATGTTGCCGCCGCCTATGACGATGCCGATTTGGATGCCCATGTCGGCTATCTCCTTGATTTGCTGTGCGTATTCATTTAAACGCTCCGGATCGATGCCGTAGCCGCTTTTCCCCATCAGCGATTCGCCGCTGAGTTTGAGAAGAATTCTTTTGTATTTCATAATTCAAGTTGCTCAATGCAAATGTAAAGCAAGCGATTCAAAACGCCAAGACGTGAGGAAAAATTTCCGGAAAATTGTCCGGATTGACAAGTCTCTTTGGCTCCGATTCCTTTATCACCCGAATTTCACTTCCTTGAAGGCGAAGCGGCGGAGGTCGCCGGTGTCGGTGCGGAGGTGGAGAAAGCCTTGAGGGCTGATGGAGTCGATTTCGGCGAGGAATCCTTGACCTCCCTTGTCGTGGTAGGGGAAGAAACCTTCGCGGCGGTAAAGACGCTTGAAATAGGCTTCCTGAAGCTGCGTCAGAGTGGCGTCTGTGGCTTCGGAAAGCGATTGGCAACGTTTCATCAGCGTCTGGTGCAGGCTTTGGGCCAAATCGGGCAGGGAATAGTGGCGGGAGGTCAGCTGTCGGAGCGAGACGGGATTGGGCGCGTCGCTGCGGAAAACTTCCTGATTGATGTTGAGGCCGATGCCCACGATGGAATAAAGAATATCCGTTCCCGACAAGCGGTTCTCAATCAGAATGCCGGCTATTTTGTGTTCTCCGACATAGATGTCGTTGGGCCATTTGATGCAGATGGGTTCCGGTCGGATGAACTCGCCTTGGAAGCGGTCGAGCAGCTCGCAGACGGCCAGCGAGACGGCTTGGGAAATCTGGAAAAAGTGTAGGGCGGCCAAATGCTTCGGACAGAGCAAAAAGCTGAACGTGAGATTTTTACCGTATTCGGCTTCCCAATGGTTGCCTTGTTGGCCTTTCCCGTCGGTCTGTCCGAGAGCGAGCAGCATATCGCCGTTGCCCCAGTCAATGTCTTGCAGCCGGGATTCGGCCAGTGGATGCCGCCAAGTGTCCTTATCCTCCTTTATGGGGGAGGAAACCGCTCCGTCAAGACATTTCAGCAGGCTGTCGTTGGTGGAGGCGAGGCGGTCGAAGACAAAGATACGGTTCATAGGATGAGTTAATAAATATCTCCGGGGCGGAAGGCGTCTTCGAAATGCTCGATTTCCCAGGCCCCTGCCTGATAGGAAAGCGCCAGAATGTCGAAACGTACCGGAAGATCGGTTTTCCGGCAGCGGACGTAGGCATCGGCCGCAGCGATAATCCGTTTCATTTTGAGCGGCGAGACGGCTTCCCAAGGCGCTTGGAGCGATAAAGCCTTCCTCGATTTGACTTCCACGAAAATCAGGTTGTCTCCGTCGCTGACCACCAGGTCGATTTCTTTGTGGCCGCTGCGCCAATTGCGGTCGAGAATCCGGTAACCTTGTTTTTCCAGATATTCCGAAGCGGCTTTTTCGCCGACGGTGCCGAATAGGTTGTGATAGGCCATGAAAAATTCAACAGATTGGAAATCAGCGCTTCGATTCGAAAAATCGCTTCATCTTCCCGCTGCAGTCTTCGGCCAGAATGCCTTCGATGACTTCTGTTTTGGGATGCAGCGGATGGGGTGAGAACTGGCGGTAACCTTTCTTGGGATCGGCGGCTCCGAACACCAGGGTCCTGACCTGTGCCCAGCCGATGGCGCCGGCGCACATGATGCAAGGCTCCAACGTGACATATAAGGTGCAGTCCTGCAGGTATTTCCCTCCTAAGGTATTGGCAGCGGCCGTGATGGCCTGCATTTCGGCATGAGCGGTGACGTCATGCAGTGTCTCGGTGAGATTGTGCGCCCGGGCAATGACGCGCCCGCGACAGACCACTATCGCCCCTACAGGAATCTCTCCTTCGCGGGCGCTCTGTTCGGCTTCTTCGAGAGCCATCCGCATATAGCGTTCGTGTTCCTCCATAACTTATTAGAACAAAGTGGGATAATCTTCTTGGAACTGTTTGGAGATATGGCTCAGCAGCACCTGACGCACCAATTTGGAGCGGTTCTGGATTTTATAGCGTTTGCAATAGACGTTGAGCGCATTGAATTCATCCTCATTCATGGCGAAGACGATGCGGTGCTCCCGTTTTTGCGGATGAACGGTCTGTAGCGTTTTCTTGCGGCTTTTTTTCTTCATATTTTAGGCGTGATGGTCAGCAGTGGGATTCTGGAGCGCTGGAAGTCAGTGCGTTGATGACAGACAGCAGGATATACCAGACGATGGAGCAGGAGAGTCCGATGCCCCGGAAAAGAATCAGCAGGACAGCGGAACCGCCCAGAAAAAGATAGCGGACGGCATTGCCTTTCCAACGGAAATCTTTGAATTTGAGCGAGAACATAGGCAGGGGACTGACCAGCAGAAAGCAAGAGACAGCGATGCCGGCCAGCCAGATTCCATTGGGTACGAAAGCGGGACCGAAGGCGCAGAACGGAATCCAGAACAAGGCGTTGGCCGGGGTGGCCAGACCGATGAATGAACTGTGCTGGCGCTCGTCGAGATTGAAACGGGCGAGTCTCAAAACCGAAAAGACAGCGATGAAAAAGGCGGCGAAAGGCAGCCAGGAACCTCCATTATGGAGACTGAAGCTGTAATACACACAGGCGGCCGGAGCCAGACCGAAACTCAGGCAATCGGACAGAGAATCGAGTTCTTTGCCGAGTGCCGAGGAGACGCCCAGCAGCCGGGCGCAGAATCCGTCGCAGAAATCGGCGACGGCGGCCAGGGCGATGCAGAGAGCGCAGGCCTTCAAGCGTCCGGAGAAGGCGAAAGCGCATCCGAAGCTGCCGCACAGGGCATTGAGACAGGTGATAGTATTGGGTATATGTTTTTTTATGTTCATTTTTTCTTAACGGGATTCTTCAGGTTCGCGGAAGCGGGCGATGACCGTCCGGTTGCCGCTGACATGGTCGCCGATAGCCACTTTGAAATCGACAGAGCCGGGCGGGAAGAACAGATCGACGCGGGAACCGAATTTGATGAATCCCAAATGCTCGTTGAGATGGCTCTGTTTCCCGGTATAGGCGTAGGTGACCACACGTCGGGCCAAGGCTCCGGCAATCTGACGTATCAGCACGCGCTCACCGCTGTAGCCCGATTCTATGATGATGTTGGAGCGTTCGTTCTCCTGGCTCGATTTGGGCAGGTTGGCCGCAATGAAACGGCCGTTCTGATGGCTGTAATGGATCACTTTCCCTTCGAAGGGATACCAGTTGGCATGGGCGTCGAAAACGGTCATGAAAATGGAGACCTGAATACAGTCGCATTTCAGCGTATGATCCTCGTAGGTCGGCTCGATGACCACGATTCTGCCGTCGGCGGGGGCGACAATGTCTCCCGGATGCTCAGGAACCACTATGCGGTGGGGGCTGCGGAAGAAATTGAGGAAAAAGAAATAGGACAAAGCGGAAAAGCCGAGGAAAGCGGTGCGCCAGACACCATTGCCGACAAACAGAAAAAAGCCGACATTCAGCACGACCAGAAACAACCCGAAAATTGTCAGGAGTTTCCGGCCTTCTCTGTGGACCCGGATACCGAAATGTCTTTTCATAAATAATTGATGCCCACAAAAGTACAATTTTTTATAAAATTAATCCTATCACCATGGTAATAATTGTTGCAAATCCGAGGAGCGGACTCTATCTTTAAGGCAAATTTTCCACAAAAATAAAAGCTTCATTATGAGGGATTTTGTGCATCTGCACGTGCATACGCAGTACTCCATCCTCGACGGACAGGCTTCCGTCCCCAATCTGGTCGACAAGGCCATCGCGGACGGGCAACCCGCCATCGCCATCACCGATCACGGCAATATGTTCGGTGTCAAGGAGTTTACGGACTACATAGCCAAAAAGAAAAAAAACGGAGAGGAAATCAAACCGATTATCGGCTGTGAAGTCTATGTGGCCCGCAACGGCAAAGAGAACAAACGCCGCGAGGTGCGTGAGGATGCCCGTGGCTGGCACCTGATTCTGCTGGCCAAAAACTATCACGGATACAAAAACCTCATCAAACTGGTCTCCCGCGCCTGGGTTGACGGCTATTACTACACACCCCGTACCGACCATGCCGATTTGGAGGCCTATCACGAGGATCTGATCTGCTGCTCGGCCTGTCTGGGTGGTGAGATACCTTCTTATATTCTTCATGGTCAGCCGGAGAAGGCCGAGGAAGCGGTGCTTTGGTACAAAAATCTTTTCGGGGACGATTTCTATCTGGAACTTCAGCGCCATCAGCCCAGCGTGCCCGATGCGGCGCAGGATACCTATCCCAAGCAGGTGGAAGTCAATAAATATCTGGTGGAGTTCGCCCGCAAACATCAGATCAAGCTCATCTGTACCAACGACGTGCATTTCGTCAATGAGGAGGATGCTTCGGCTCATCAGCGGCTCATCTGCATCAATACAGGCAACGATCTCAACGATACGACCAAACTTGCCTACACCAAGCAGGAGTGGTTCAAGACCCGTGGGGAAATGGAATCGGTATTCCAGGATATTCCCGAGGCACTCGACAATACGTTGGAAATCGCGGACAAAGTGGAGGTATATTCGATTGAACATGAGCCGATCATGCCCGATTTCGTGATGCCGCCCGAGTTCAGCGACCAGAATGAGTATCTGCGTTATCTTACTTATAAAGGTGCGGAACGGGTGTATCCCAATCTGACGGATGAACTTCGGGAACGAATTGATTTTGAGTTGGATACCATCAAGAGAATGGGTTTCCCGGGTTATTTCCTGATTGTGCAGGACTTTACCTCGGCTGCCCGCAGTCTGGGCGTTTCGGTAGGCCCGGGACGTGGCTCGGCGGCTGGTTCGGCGGTGGCTTATTGCCTCGGAATCACCAAGGTCGATCCTGTCAAATACGATTTGCTGTTCGAGCGTTTCCTGAATCCCGACCGTATATCCCTGCCCGATATCGACATCGACTTCGATGACGACGGACGGGGTGAGGTATTGCGTTGGGTCGAGAATAAATACGGTAAGGATAAGGTGGCCCATATCATCACCTACGGCACCATGGCCACCAAATCAGCTATCAAGGATGTGGCGCGCGTGGAAGGACTGCCTTTGTCGGAATCGGACCGCCTCGCCAAGCTGATTCCCGACCGTCTGAATGAGCCTGGAACGGATAAATCTCTGAAAATCAATTTTAAAAACTGTCTCCAATACGTGCCGGAACTGAAATCGGAAATGAATTCCGAGAATCCGCTGGTCCGCGAGACACTCAAATACGCCGTTCAGCTGGAAGGCAACGTCCGCAACACGGGTGTCCATGCCTGCGGAGTCATCATCGGACGCGACGCCATTTCCGATTGGGTGCCCGTCAGCACCGCCGACGACAAAGATACGAAAGAGAAACTGCTGGTGACGCAGTACGAAGGCTCCGTCATCGAATCGACCGGCCTTATCAAAATGGATTTCCTCGGCCTCAAAACTTTGTCCATCCTCAAGGAGGCGCTCAAGAACATAAAGAAATCGACGGGCAAGGACATCGATCTTGATGCAATATCGCTCAGCGACCCCAAGACCTACGAACTGTATTGCGCCGGCCGCACCATCGGCACCTTCCAGTTCGAATCGCCCGGCATGCAGAAATACCTCCGCGAACTTCAGCCCTCCAGTTTCGAGGATCTGATAGCGATGAACGCTTTGTACCGTCCCGGCCCGATGGATTACATTCCCGATTTCATCGACCGCAAGCAGGGACGCAAACCGGTGGAATACGATATTGCCTGCATGGAGAAATACCTCAAGGACACGTACGGCATCACGGTCTATCAGGAGCAGGTGATGTTGCTATCCCGCCAGCTGGCCAATTTCACCCGAGGCGAGAGCGATACGCTGCGCAAGGCCATGGGTAAGAAGCAGAAAGACAAGTTGGACCATATGAAGCCACAGTTCATCGAGCAGGGCCAGGCCAACGGACACGATCCGAAAGTGCTGGAGAAAATCTGGGCCGACTGGGAGAAATTCGCTTCCTACGCTTTCAATAAGTCGCACGCCACCTGTTATTCGCTCGTGGCTTTCCAGACGGCTTATCTCAAAGCCAATTATCCTTCGGAGTATATGGCCGCCGTGATGACGCGCAACCTCAACGACATCAAGGAGGTGACCAAACTGATGAACGAGTGTAAGGCGATGGGAGTCAACGTACTGGGGCCTGATGTCAACGAATCGGACTATACTTTTTCGGTCAATAAAAAAGGAGATATCCGTTTCGGATTGGGGGCTATCAAGGGTATGGGAGAGAATGCTGTCCGAGCCATTGTGGAGGAGCGTGAGGCCAACGGTCCCTATGATTCGGTGTATAATCTGGTAGAACGGGTCAATCTCTCGGCATGCGGCCGCCGGAATCTGGAAATCATGGCTTTGTCGGGCGCTTTCGACTCATTCCCCGACCTGATGCGTGAGCAATATACGATGATCAACGACCGGGGCGAGTCTTTTCTCGACCTGGTGATGCGCTACGGCCAGCTGTTTCAGGAAGACAAGGCCAATATGTTCAACAGTCTGTTCGGAGAGGAAATGAACCAGTCGATTCAGCGGCCGGCATTTCCTCCACGTCCTCTGGAATGGTCGAAATTCGAGCGGCTTAAGGCCGAGAAGGAAATGGTGGGCATCTATCTCTCCTCGCATCCTTTGGACGACTATAAAGTCTATTTCAATTATATCTGCAACACGACCTTGGAAAAAGTGGCGGCTTCCGATCTGCCCAAGAATTCCGAACTGTCCTTCGCCGGCATGCTGACCAAAGTGGAGGAACGCCGCAATCAGAAAGGCGATTTGTTCGCCCGGGTGACGATAGAGGATTTCAATACGAGTTTCACATATACTTTTTTCTCCAAATCCTATGCGGAATTTGCCAGCCTTTTGAAAGAGAACAATATTCTGGCTTTCCGGGCCCGTTATCAGTCGCAGCGTTGGAAACCCGACGAGTTCCGTCTGGAAATCACCTCGGTGGCTCTGCTCTCGCAAGAAGCGGAAAAAGCCTTCCATAAATTCGAGCTGATTATGCCGGTGCAGGCTTTCCATCAGGTGGAAGTGGGGGATATGATCCGTCATCTGACGGGAAAACAGGGAAAGACGGCTTTGTATGTGAGCCTCTATGACCGTTCGGCCAATCCGCCGAGATTGGTTAGAATGCGTTCGAATGGTCCTGGTATTCAAGTAAATACGGAAATGGTTGAATTTTTTGAGGCGGTAGAGGGATGTAATATAAAAATCTCGTAAGAAATTTTTCTAACTTTGTTGTCCCTGCTTTGGATTGGAAATTCATCAAAAGAAATATATCAGCTATGGCATTAGTAATTACCGATTCGAATTTTAAAGAGTATTTGGAGGGCGATAAGCCTTTCGTGTTGGATTTCTGGGCTCCGTGGTGCGGCCCTTGCCGGATGGTTTCTCCCATTGTTGAAGAGTTGGCCGAAGTATATGCCGGTCGCGTGAATATCGGCAAAATGGACTGCGACGAAAATAACGATGTCTGTGTGGATTTCGGCATCCGCAACATTCCGACCATTCTGTTTTTCAAGAACGGCCAGCTGGTGGACAAGCACGTCGGTGGCGCTACCCGTGAACAATTGGTGCAGAAAATCGAAGCACTGCTCTGACATTGGCGCATCCGGTTCCCGATGAAGACTGACCGCCTGCTCTGGGCTGACGACGAGATAGATCTGCTGAAACCTTATGTCCTGTTCCTGCAGGAAAAAGGCTACGAGGTCGTGACCGCCAACAACGGTCGCGATGCTTGTGAGTTATGCCGTCAGCAGATGTTCGATCTTGTTTTCCTGGATGAGAATATGCCGGGAATGAGTGGTTTGGAGGCGCTCAACACCATAAAGTCGGATTTTCCATCG
>JAZRWU010000288.1:0-3900 GCA_045599885.1 Bacteroidales bacterium
GAGGCAGCGATCTCACTGTCGGCATGCAAGGCCTGTCCGGCATCATCGCAATGGCCATTACCATTGCAGTAATATATTTCTACGACCGGAGGCATGATGGAATTATGGCGAAAGGGATTCTTCTATAAATTCCCATTTTTCTAATACAATAAGCCCGGTTCCCATGACGGATCCGGGCCAATTTTTTGAATAGAAACATATTTCTTTAACGCCCCTAGCTCTATCAGAAGACGGAGAATGACTGCTTAACTTATTGTGACTTTTGTAGCAGGGTATCAGCGGATTTTGTTCCTTATTGTGACTTTTGGTGCAAATGTTGGCGGATTCCTTATTGTGCAAATTTGGTAGGCATTTGGTCATCACAAGTGCTTATTGATACATTTGTACAAAAAGGGCGTGCCACCCCACGTTTGCGGAAGAGCCCATCATCCACATCGCCAAAAAAGCCGGACTCCATGAAGGAATCCGGCTTACAGGAGGTACCTGGCAGAATCGAACTGCCGTGCACGGTTTTGCAGACCGCTACCTAGCCACTCGGTCAAGGTACCAAAACTGTCTTTTGCGCTTTTGCGATGCAAAGGTAAGCCAAATTTTGCTGGATTACAACAACTGAGTCAATTTTTTCAAAAATCGCTTGAGAATTTGCCATTCTCAAAAACAGCCGTATCTTTGCACTAACAATGTCGTTAAACAATATTGTCAGTCCTAGAATCATCCGATTATGAGAAAAATCCCCCTCTTCCTGATTTTGGCCATGGCTCCCTTTTGGGTGATGGCAGGGACGGGCGACCAAGCGCTCTCCCTTGAACAATGTGTAAGGCATTCGCTGGACAACAACACCACGCTTCAGAAAGACCGTTTGGCGGTGGAAGCGGCGGCCCAATCGAGGCGTGAGATAGTCGGTGCGCTGCTGCCCCAGCTGAACGCATCGGGCGGCTACACCTACAACATCCAGAAAACGACTTTTGCCATGCCCAATTTTATCAACTCCATGATGCCCGAAGCCATGCGCGACCCGAATGCGGCCAAATATATGACCGTGACGATGGGCATGGACCAGAGCGCCAACTGGGGAGTCGCCCTGACTCAACAGCTTATCAACTTCTCGCTGTTCAATGCCGTCGGCATCGCCAAAGCCGCTGAGGAAATGGCGCAACTGGGGGTGGAAGCCGACTCGAAAGATGTCATCGCCAAAACCGCCACCCTATATTATAACGCGCAGATTCTCCAGTATTCACTCGGTCTCTTCGACGAAAGCCTGGCGGTGATGGAAAGGACTTCCGGCATCATGGAGGCCAACCGCGACAACGGGCTGGTCAAGAAAGTGGACGCCGACCGCATCGCCGTGACGAAAATCAATCTTGAGACCGAGAAAAGCTCCCTTCTGCAAGCTTTTGAAGTCCAGAAAAACCTGCTCAAGCTTGAAATGGGCTTTCCCATGACAGACGATATCGAAATAGAGCCACTGGATATGGAAGCTCTTGAAAACCAGCTGCTCGCAGAAACCGCCGAAGGCTTCGAACTCGAAGCGCAACTGCCCTACCAGATGCTGAAACAGCAGCAGGAGATGCTCGACATCCAACGCAAATCGGCCATTTCGGAAGTACTGCCCGTTTTCACGCTCAACGCCAACTACTCGGAGAATTTCATGGGCGACCATTTTCACGGAGAAACCTACAACCGTTTCCCCGTCTCGATGGTGTCGGTCAATATGCGTATGCCGCTGTTCAGCGGAATGTCGAAAAACGCCAAAGTCAGGAAAGCCGGCATCGAGCTGGAAAAATCGCTCAGCGATGAGGAAATGCTGCAACAAGCTCTGACGATGGGCTATGAGAACGCCCGTATGCAATTGGAACAAAGTCGGAATTCGCTTGAATCGCAGAAACGCAACCGTCAATTGGCGCAGGACGTGCTGAAAGTGACAGAAAGCAACTATCAGGAAGGCATCGCCCCGCTCTCGGATCTGCTGAACGCCTCTTCGTCGCTGATACAGGCCGAAATGAACTACGTCAGCACCTTGAACAATTTCGTCAAAGCCTTCATCGAGCTTAAAAAAGCGGACGGAAGCATTGCCGACATATCCGGAAATATATTAGAAGCTGTTTAAATTTCTTACAACATAATATGAAAAAGACCATAGGCATTATATTAGGTATAGCCGTCATAGCGGCTATGGTACTGCTGCTCGCCGGCAACAAGAAGAAAATGAAGGAACAGACCCAATCGGTCGCCGAAGCGGGTTCCAAGGAAGTGGTAAGCACCTACACGGTTTCATCGGAAGGGCTCAACCGCAGTTTCAGCGCCAACGGCATCTCGCAAGCCAAAACCGAACTCAATTTCATGTCGGAAATCAGCGGCCGCGTGGTGGCTGTCTATGTGGAAAAAGGCAGCCGGGTCCGTCAGGGCTCTGCTCTGCTCAAAATCGATTCCGAATTGCTCGAAGCCGATTACAAAGCCGCCAAAGCCGCCTACGATGCCCTCAGAAAGGACGAAGAGCGTTTCACGAATTCTTTTGAGGCCGGCGGCGTCACCAGTCAGCAGCTGGACAACATACGCACCCAATTAGTCGCAGCGGAAAGCCGGCTCAAAGTAAGCCAATGGAAATACGAGAATTCGGTGGTCAAATCGCCCATCAGCGGCATTGTCAACAACCGTCTGGTGGAGCCGGGCGCCTTAATCGCCCCGAGCACTCCCCTGTTCGAAATCGTGGACGACAGCCGCTTCAAAGTCATCTGCAATCTGCCCGAATCGAAAGTCAGGCTGGTGGAAGAAGGCCAAAGTGTCCTCGCCAGCGAGAATTCGGACAAGAGTTTTACGGGCAGCATCACCCACATAGGCCTCAAAACCGACCGGGGACTCAATTATCCCGTGGAAATTCTTTTGGATCCCGATGAGAATCTGCATGCCGGAATGTATCTCAAAGTCGGCTTCGAGGCGAAAGAGGGTCAGAACAGCCTGCTGATTCCGAGAAAAGCCGTCGTCGGCAGTGTCCTGTCGGCCAAAGTATATGTCGTGGAAAACGGCACCGCACACGGGCGCAATGTCAGACTCGGCGAGATGTACGGCGACAAAATCGAGATTCTGGAAGGCTTGGAGGATGGTGAGAAGGTCGTGGTATCGGGTTTGATGAACATTTCCGAAGGTTCGGCGGTAAGCATAGTCAATGAATAATAAACAACTGAAATTCAATAGACTATGAAAATTTCCGATTTATCCGTACGTCGCCCGATTTACGTCATCGTCCTTTTTTTGGTGATAGGTATTCTGGGCCTTTTGGGTTATAAGTCGATGAAGGCGGAACTGATGCCCAAATTCACACCGCCCACCCTGAACGTTCAGGTCATTTATCCGGGCGCCTCGCCGACCGAAGTCGAGAGTTCACTCACCGTCAAGCTGGAAGATGTGCTTTCGTCCATGTCGGGGGTGGAATCGATGCGCTCCTATTCGTTCGAAGGCATGTCGATGGTGTTCGTCTCCTTCACTTATGGAACGGACATAGAGAAAGCCGTCACCGACGCGCAAAACAAAATCAATTCCAAGAAAGCGGAGCTTCCCTCGGCCATCCTCTCTCCTATCATCAACGAAATCAGCGTGGATGCCCGTTCCATCATCACTTTGGCGGTCAGCTCCCATCTCGAAGCGACCGATTTCAGCGACCTCATCAAGCATGAACTCATTCCCGAACTGCAGAGGATTCCGGGCATGGCCAAAGTGGAGACGGTCGGTTCGCACGAGCGGGAGATTCAAATCAATATGGATATGGCCGTGATGCGGGAGTTGGGCATCACTCCGGTTCAGGTTTTGGGCGTGCTGAAAGGTGCCAACCTCGACTTCCCGACCGGCAGCCTGCGCGACGGGCGGACCCAGACAGCCATCCGTCTCTCGGGCAAACTGAAAAGC
>JAZRWU010000289.1:0-3624 GCA_045599885.1 Bacteroidales bacterium
ATACGAAGACC
This sequence comes from Bacteroidales bacterium, assembly GCA_045599885.1. GTDB lineage: Bacteria > Bacteroidota > Bacteroidia > Bacteroidales > UBA1402 > UBA1757. The sequence continues at coordinate 12 of JAZRWU010000289.1, forward strand.
GGCTCCAGCAAGGCACAATGAAAAGCGTCGGCCGTTCCCGCTTCGACAATCCGGTTCTCCTGACTGACAAGCGGACGCTCGGGAATACTGTCTGCGGCAGGGATGAGCGCCGTGGAAAAGGCGTCGTGCATCACTTCGGGCGCGAAAAGCAGTTCCCCGAAAGTCGCCTGACGGTCGGCTTCGCTGCTGATAAGCAATGAAATACCGAATCCTGTCCAAGGATATCCCTGAGTGTAGTGCAGCAGGGCATCGCGCAGACTGACGAAACGCTCACATTCCTGAGTGTATCCGATTCCGTCGCACAGGCTTTTTTCTATAATGACACGGGCCCGTGTGGCACAGTTGTCGTAAATGAAGTTGTAACGGTAAGTCCTGTTCTCGGGCAAGCTGTTGAGACACAAGGCATTCCATAGATGCTGACATTCTTCGGGACTCAAGTTGAGAACCTGTTCGGTGACATAACGTCCATGGCGGCGGTAATCTTCAAAGAATGAGGAAGTCCGCTGGCACCCAAGAATATAGTCGGTTTTCCCTTGAATGAACCTTCCTATGAAATTCTTGGAGTTGAAATCGAAAATGCCGTAATTGAAGGTGATGTCAAGCTCCTCTTCGGGGTCCGAAACGCGGATGGCGGTGTGGCCATATTGGGCCCAGACGGCTTGGCCGGGTCCGCAGGTCAGCAACGATATCCGGACGGAATCGCTGATGGTATTGAAGTTTTGTGCGGAAACGGACAGGCTGAACGCCGCTCCCAGCAGCAAAGGCAGTATTCGATGTGAAAAGCGCATATCAAGGCAATAAAACTCCCAAAGATACGAATATTTCCCAAGTTGTGGCTATCTTGATCTGAAAATCGGGCTGTGATGTGAAAAATGATGGCTTTTTGTGGGCAGGGTCTTGCAGGCACACGGGATAAATGACTATCTTTGCATCTTGGATGTTTTTGGCTAACAACTTCTCAATATGGAAGTATTCTACAGTGTACCGTGGTGGGCGATGTTGCCTTTTGTATGTATGTTGCTGATGATTGCCGTGGGGCCTCTTGTGGCCGAAAAGTGGTGGGAAAGCAATACGAATAAGTTGATAGTGTCTTTTATCCTGGGTGTCCCCACTGCCATTTTCCTGATCAATCACGGACTGGGTGCCAACATTGAGCACCAGATGCTGTACGATTATCTTCCGTTCATCATTTTGCTGACTTCGCTGTATGTCATCACGGGGGGCATACATTTGAGCGGAGATATCAAGGCATCGCCGGCAGTCAATACCTTATTTATGGGTATAGGATTTATGCTGGCATCGCTGATGGGAACGACAGGCGCGGCTATGCTGCTGATCCGTCCGCTGATTGAGACCAACCGTCAAAGACAGTATAAGGCGCATACTATTATGTTTTTTATCGCCACTGTCGCCAATTGCGGCGGTCTGATGACTCCGTTGGGCGATCCTCCCCTGTTTCTGCTGTATCTGCGCGGAGCCGGTTTCGCCTGGTTCTCGTCGATGTTCCCGCAGTGGATTACGACGGGTCTCCTGCTGATGGGAATCTATTTTCTTTACGATACGTACGTATATCGCTGCAAAGAGGAAGTGATGGCTTTGATCAAGGACAGCACCGATGTGTCGCCGCTCCGTCTCAGCGGCAGAATCAACATCATATATCTTTTGTTTGTCGTGCTTTCCGTGGCCTTCATCAATGAGAGTTTCATTCCGGCCATGGGCGAGAAAGACGCTCCGTTGTGGATTAAGTTCCTGCGCGAAATCGTTCTGCTGGGTCTGATATTCCTTTCTTATTACACCACGCGCCAGTCTGTCCGCGAATCCAACCATTATTCCTGGACGCCTATTCTGGAGGTGGCTGTGGTGTTCGTCGGCATTTTCATGACGATGATTCCGGCTTTGCTTTTCCTCAAGGAACATGCCGCTTCGTTTGGATTGCACCAGCCCTGGCATTTCTATTATGCCACCGGAGCGCTCAGTTCTTTCCTTGACAATGCTCCTACGGCTCTGGCTTTCCATGGCGTCGCTTCGGGCCTGGTGGCCTCCGGTCAGGCAGTGGCGGAAGTCGCCGGTGTTCCGGAACATCTGCTTCAGGCTATTTCCATGGGTGCTGTTTTCTTTGGCGCCTTGACATATATCGGCAACGGACCCAACTTCATGGTCAAGTCGATTGCGGAAGAAAACGGTATTAAAATGCCGTCCTTCTTCGCTTATATGACAAAATTCTCTTTGATTGTCCTGTTGCCGATTTATATTTTGATTCAGGTGGTTTTCTTGTAGTCAGACGAATTTTTATCATTTCAATTATGGAAACAAATACCCCCAAAGCAGGTTTTCGTGTCCGTGAATACCACGGTCCGGTCAAACGTTATTGTCAGACGATGGATCTCAAGAACGATCCCGAGTTGATTCGTGAATATGTGCACCGTCACAGCCAAGCCTGCGCATGGCCTGAAGTCCGTGCCGGCATCCGTGAAGTGGGCATTTTGGAAATGGAGATTTACATTCTCGACAACCGTCTGTTTATGATTGTGGAGACGCCGCTCGATTTTGAATGGGAATCGGCGATGGCCCGTCTGGCCACCTTGCCCCGTCAAAGCGAATGGGAAGCCTATATGGACAATTTCCAGGATGCCATACCGGGTTGCACTTCGGCCGAGAAATGGCATCTGATGGATAGAATGTTCTATCTCTACGATTGATTGGCGCTGGGCTGTCCGGCAGCACGGCTCTTGTTGACCAGATGAACGCCTTCAAATACCAGGAAGGCGGCCAACAGTTTTTGCCAGGTGAAGCGGTCCATACCCCAGGCGATACTGATTGCGGCGGCGATGATAGGTTGTACATAGGTGTACATGCTTACCAGTGTCGGCCGCAGTCTTTTTTGACCGATTGGAATAAGAAAATAGGTGATGAAGGTCGCAAAGACCACGACATAGCCTATCTGCCAGAGGACTTTCGTCTCAATTTCGGAATAAGGTAGTTTCAACAGGCCGGGCAGATGGAAAGGAACCGACATCAGCATCGAAAACAGAAATATCCACTTCATGAAAGTGATGACGTGATATCGGCTGATGAGCGGCCGGAAAATGCCGAGATATAATGAGAAGGCCAGACAGTTGGCCAGCATCAGGAGCACTCCGACAGGTTCGGTGCGGGCGGCTCCTCCGTTGTGCTGGGAATTGAAAATAATCAGCAGCACACCGGCCAGACTGATGGCGACACCTCCGGCTTTTTTGAGCGTAATCGGCTCTTTCAATACTACGGCCGCGATGAACATGGTCATGATTGGCATCGTCGAGGCGATGATGGAGGCGTCAAAAGCCGTGGTGTGTCCCATAGCATGCAGGAATGTGATCTGAGCCACGTACATTCCTATCATGGCGGCAAAGAATATCTTAACCAGATCTTTGAAAGGCACTTTCTCGCGGGGGCAAAACAGCGAGCTCAGCCAAAAGAGCAAAGTCGCCCCCGTGGCTCTGAAGCAAAACACATCCATGGGGCTTACCTGTCCGCTGGTGGCGATGTCGCGGCAGAATACGATGTTGGTGCCGAAGAATGTATAGGCGGCAAAGCAGGCGAGATGCCCTATCAGAATGCTGTGTCTGTTTGTGGT
>JAZRWU010000290.1:0-2008 GCA_045599885.1 Bacteroidales bacterium
ATGTCCTCGGTGATATCGAAAGGTTCGTCAATGCCGGGAATGGCGAGCTTGCCGATGTATTTGCTGTTGCGGGCGACGAAAGCGTCAATGTCGGCGGCGGGAGCGGCTTTTCCGATGTAGTCGGCCACGTCGATGGTGAAGAAATCGGAACAGTCGATGAAGCGGTCCACATTGTTCATATTGATATGGTCGGCATCCACAAAATATTGTCCGGTATAACCCAGAGCCTTGACGGCGGCATCGGCCTCGCGGCGGGTGTCGATGGGCTCGGTGTGGCAGATGTTGTGTTCGCGGTTGGATTTGTTCCAAACGGGGGTGAAATCGATACCCAGTTCCTGACGGGCTTTGATGAGCGCGCTCAACTGAGCTTCTCCCTGATGGGCGAAACGGTCGCCTGTACCAAAGGAATACTTGCTGATTTTCATAATGTTGTGATTTTATTAGATAATAAACGTTTGATGATGATTCTTGTATGGATGTATTATACACAAGGAAGAATCCCGACGGTCCTTTCAAGGATATTCTGTGGCAAATATAACCTTCTTTTTTGTAAAAGAAAAGACTCGGTACGGCTTTTTTGAAATTCTTGTCCGGAGTCTTGACGGATACATCCGATTCGCACTATATTTGCCAATAATTTATGGGCCACTATGTTTTTCAATGGTAGAATTATGAAAAAACGGATTGTTCATTTTTTGGCTGTGTCGGCCATGTCTGTTCTGTTGGTAACCATCCCCGCTTTGTCGCAGGAAAATCATCCCCGTGTCACCCTGGAATTTCCGGGCGGTATGGCTCCGGCGGCTCCCGAAGGCCCGTATGAGGCCAGTTGGGAGTCTCTGCAGGCCTTGTATCAGACTCCGGAGTGGTTCAAGGACGCCAAGTTCGGGATTTTCATCCACTGGGGCGTCTATTCTGTGCCGGCATACGGTAGTGAATGGTATCCGAAGCACATGTATAATGGTTTGCGCGAGTATCATGTCCAGACATGGGGTGATCCGGAGAAATTCGGTTACAAGGATTTCATTCCCCTTTTCAAGGCGGAGAAGTTCAATCCCGACGAATGGGCCGACCTGTTTGTGGAGGCCGGAGCCCGCTATGTGATTCCGACCGCCGAACATCATGACGGTTTCGCGATGTACGACAGCGACTTGACCGAATGGGATGCCAAGGAGAAAGGCCCTTGCCGTGATATCATCGGAGAATTGTCCAAGGCAGTGCGTGCCCGGGGACTGAAATTCGGTGTGTCCGACCACCGTATTGAGAATTGGGACTTCATGTATCCTCAGAAAGGCGGTTCATCCGATTTGTTCGACCTACGGTTTGCCGGTCTGTACGGTCCGCCTCAAAAGCCCAGTCCGATAGGTTCGGCTATGGGGCCTGGAACGGATGAGAACGGCAATCCGGCTCATCCTCAGAACGATGCCTTTTTGGAGGAATGGCTGGCCCGGGCAGAGGAAATCGTGGACAAGTATCAGCCCGACCTTTTCTATTTTGACAACGGCGTGAATTCGAGAAGTCTCGATCCGTGGAAACTGCGTTTTGCCCAATACTATTACAATTCAGCCTTGCTTTGGAAGAAAGATGTCTCTATTCAGACCAAGAGCGATGCCTATTTGTATGGCACTATCAAAGATTACGAACGCCAGAGCCGGGCTCCGAAAGAGGTCGAGGAGGTGTATTGGCAGGTGGACGATCCCATCGGTAGCAAGTTCGGCTATGTGGAGGGAATGTCCATCACCAATGCCGGTTCTGTAATCGGCCGCCTTATCCACAACATTTCCCGCAACGGCAATCTCTGTCTCAATATATCTCCTAAATCGGACGGAACCATTCCCGAAGATCAGCAGGCTGTTTTGCGCGAAGTGGGCTCCTGGCTCAAAATCAATGGAGAAGGTGTATACGGCACGCGCTATTGGAAGCGCAGCAACGATGCCAACGACTTTTACTACACTTGCAAAGGTGAGAAATGCGTTTATGTGTTCGCTATGCGTTGGAAGGGCGGAGAACT
>JAZRWU010000291.1:0-2657 GCA_045599885.1 Bacteroidales bacterium
CCTGAACGGCTTCCTTTACGGGTTCGGTCTGCTCCGATGCGGTTGGAGCGGGCGATGCGGCTGCCGGTGCGACGGGATTGGAGCGGGCTGGCGACTGGGCTTCCAGCGGGAGAGCCGGTTCCTGTCCGGATGCGGCCGGAGCGGGCGAGGACACAGCCTCATCGGACTGCTTGGCCTTGTTTTTGGGCTTGGGTGCGAAAGGATCGGCCGCTTTCAATGCTTTTTGGGCAGCCTTGCGGGAAGCGGCACTTTCCGTTTCCGTACGGACGCCATCGGAACTGGCTACGGGAGAAGCTTTCTGAATCCGTTGGCGTTTATGACGTTGCGTGGCATTTTCGGATGCGGCCGGCTTGTTCTGGGCATTACGGCGGCTGAACTGTAAAGCCTGCTCATCGAGAATGGCATATACCAAAGTGTCTTTTTGCATCGATTCTGCCCCTGTCAAATCCATTGACTTGGCCAATTCGATAAGTTCGGGCAAACTCTTTTCCTTGAGTTGCACAATGTTGAAATTGGGCATATAAAGATATGTGAGGATGAAAAATTGGAAAAAACGATAGTTTTTCCCATGAATAACAGGTTTGAACAGATATTGTCTGTTATTCGCCGCAAAGATAACATTTTTTCTATATTCCCACAACAATAAAAAACGAAAATATTATATATTTGCCGAATATGTAGTTACCGCTATGTTTTCATACAACTGTCATCTTCTTAACCCCTTTTATATGAAACACAAAATCTCATTATGGGTCGTTGCCATGTGGTGTCTGGCATGCCCGACCATTTCTGCGCAACAGCGCCTTGCTTTCCCGGGTGCCGAAGGATTCGGAAAATACACTTCCGGAGGGCGGGGAGGAAAAGTCTATATCGTCACCAATCTCAACGACCACGGTCCGGGCAGTCTCAGGGAAGCCGTTGAAGCCGAAGGTCCGAGAATCGTGGTTTTCGAAGTCGATGGCACCATCCACCTGGAGAGCGGGCTGAGCATCTCCAACGACGACATCACCATTGCCGGACAAAGTGCTCCCGGCGATGGCATCTGTCTGGCGGACTATCCTCTCAGCATCAATGCCAGCAACGTGATTGTCAGATACATCCGCTGCCGTCTTGGAGACAAGATCACACGCGATTCCGATGGTCTCGGAGGCGGCCGTTACGGTCAGAAAAACGTGATTCTCGACCACCTCAGCGTTTCCTGGTCCATCGATGAATGCCTTTCCATTTACAAGACGGAAAACCTCAGCGTGCAATGGTGTCTGGTATCGAGCAGCCTCAGCCATTCACGGCACACGAAAGGCAGCCATGGCTTCGGAGGCATCTGGGGCGGCTACAATGCCTCTTTCCACCACAATCTTCTGGCCAACCACTCCAGCCGCAATCCCCGTTTCTCTTCCGTTGAAGGAACCAAAAATGTGGATTACCGCAACAATGTTGTTTACAACTGGGGATACAAGGCTGCTTACGGCGGCGGACGCGAGGGTAACATCAATTTCGTTTACAACTATTACATTCCCGGACCAGCCACGACAAATCCACGCCAGTTCCTCTCCGTATCGGACGATGGCACAAGCCGTTACTTTGTGAAGGGTAATGTGGTGGAAGGACAGCCCGACATCACGGCCGACAACCGTCTCGGCGTCGGCGGCAAGAATCCGGACGTGGCCGTCATTTCCAACGAATGGCCCTACGAACCCATCAAAATGCATCCTATGGATAAACTCGTTGATGCCGTTCTTGAGGATGTCGGATGCAGTTTTTCGCGCGACAGTTTCGACAAGAGCGTCATCAAGCAAGCACGCACCCGCACTGCCATCTGGGGTAAAAACGGCATCGTGGACACACCGGACGATTGCGGTGGCTATCCCGTGCTGAAGCACAAGAAACCCAAAACTGACCGCGACAGAAACGGCATTCCCGACCGCTGGGAGAAAAAACACGGCAGCGACATCGAAGAATATCTGAATTCTCTCGTCAGCATCTGAGTTTGATTCCGCAGAACCAAGTCCGGATATTTCTCATTTATTCTTCCGTAACAGCGGCTTCCGGCTGCGACGGAGGAAGGGCAACCGATTTGATATCCTCATAAAAAGCGGCACGGCAACTGAGCCAGGCCGGTTCCAACCACAAAAGGCCGATGAAGAGGGTGAAAATGCTGAGAATGGCCCATCCGACAAATCCCAAATCCATTTTGAACAGTTTCATTTTATTTCCTTTCATCATTCGCTTGCTCTCGCGGATACAGTCCATCGGGTCATATTCCGGATGATCGTGAGCGATGAAGGGGGCCATCGAATAGGCAAGTCCCATAATAATACCGGGAACTATCAGAAGGAGAGTCCACAAAGCCGTAAAAATGTTCACGAAGAACATCAGGCAGACATTCCGTTCATAAGGTTGGAAGCCCTTGTGGAACATCGTGTTGATACAATCATCTTTGTAACCGCGGACCAGGTAGAGACACATCATCAGGAATCCGAAAGACATAGGATAGGACACCAAGCAACTGATGACAGAAGAGAAGCCCGCCGTTGGAGATGTCCTATGAGGGAAAATCAAGGATTCGAGACCGGTCAGACCACCGGCCAGACCCACAATTATGATAAAAAACACCAAGGTGGCGAGAACGGGTTCTCCCCAATTGTTTCTCAAGGACT
>JAZRWU010000292.1:0-2113 GCA_045599885.1 Bacteroidales bacterium
CAACCTGATCGTCACGCCCGAGGATGCCGCCTTCGACGTCTTCATCCGCGAGAAGGACCTCACGGCCGACTCCCTGGCCTTGGTCAAGGTCTTCCACGACGAGGCCGAATTCACCATCAGCGACCGCTCGCCGCTCTTCACGGCCGGTGTGGACGGCACGTGGATCGGACCGAGACGCCTCTACAAGTATGTGGACGGCATCGCCAACAGTGAGTGGCGTTCGGAAGGCCTGAGAGTCTTCTCCAAGGCCGGCACCGTCTATGTCGGAGCTGAGAAGGCCGCTCGCCTCGACGTCCTCGACATGACCGGACGCCGCGTCGCCAGCCGCAGCATCGCCGAGGGCCTCAACGCCGTCGAGGGTCTGCAGCGCGGACACATCTACATCCTCCGCGTGGACGGCGCAGCCGCCAAGGTGCTCGTCAGATAACAACCCTTTCGGGCGGCCGAAAAATGTCCGATGGGGCAGGACCGGCTGCTTGAAATCAAATTTTTACAAACGATTGAAAGATATGAGAAATATTTTTTATACCACCTTGATATGCCTGACAGCTCTTCTGCTATGCGGAAGTTGTAAACAGCAGCAGGTATATCTGTTCACTTCCCATCGCGAACCCGCTCTCGACGGTCTGCATTTTCTGTACAGTTACGATGCCTATCATTGGGACAGTCTTCCCGGCGTTTGGCTCAAACCGGAGGTCGGTAACAAGACTCAGCGTGTCAATCCAATGACGGGCAGGGTGGAGACTCCCAAATATTATCCCCAGTCGATGATGCGCGACCCGAGTCTCTGCCAAGGCCCCGACGGCACATACCACCTGGCCTGGACCATTGCCTGGTCGGGCGAGAAAGGTTTCGGCTACGCTTCCTCCAAAGACTTGATTCATTGGAGTGAGCAGCGTATTATCCCTGTGATGGAGGATTCCACTACGGGCAATGTCTGGGCGCCGGAAATTTTTTATGACGATGAGAGAGACCAGTTCCAGATTGCCTGGTCGTCCAGCATTCCGCGGGAACGTTATACCGATGCCGACCGTCTCGGCACCAACGGCGTACACCGTCAGTATTACACCACCACCAAAGATTTTGTCCATTTCGAGCCGACCAAGCCTTTCTACGATCCGGGCTTCAACTCCATCGACGGTTATGTGCTGAAACGCGGCGACAAAGATTATGTGCTGGTTCTCAAAGACAACCGTAAGCCGGGTTTCAGCGATCTGTTCTGTGCTTTCGCCGAGGCGCCCGAAGGCCCTTACAGCCAGCCGACGGAGAAGTTCGCTCCAACCTATTCGGAAGGTCCCTGCGTCGTCAAGGTGGGGGAGGAATACTTGATTTATTTCGATGTCTATCGCCAAGGCCGTTACGGAGCCGTCTCCACACGCGATTTCCAGACTTTCACGCCGATTGACGACAAGATATCCCTGCCGATGGGTCATAAACACGGCACCATCATCACCATTAAGGAATCTGTCCTCAAGAAAATGCTGAAGTACGCCGCAGAACGTGATGAATAATCTTCCAGACGGATTCTGAAAGATTTTTCTTATCTGGCCGATGGAATCTCGGTCAAAAAATGTAATTTTGCCGCGTATTTTTCTACAATTCTAATTCTCAAACCAATGGCATCAAACAACGTCCGTCCGGCCGATATGGAGCGCATCACCACTCCGGTTTTGGCAGAAAAATTCATCGAGGAGAAAATAGCAGAGCTCAGAGCTCAAATCGGTAACAAGAAGGTATTGCTGGCTCTTTCGGGAGGCGTCGATTCCTCCGTGGTGGCCGCTTTGCTTATCAAAGCTGTCGGCAAGCAGCTGGTCAGTGTACACGTCAATCACGGACTTCTGCGCAAAGGCGAGGCGGAACAGGTGGTGGATGTGTTCCGTAACCAATTGGATGCCAATCTCGTTTATGTCGATGCTACCGAACGCTTCCTGACGAAGCTCGAAGGTGTGGCTGAACCCGAACAGAAACGTAAAATCATCGGTGGTGAGTTCATCCGCGTTTTTGAGGAAGAAGCCCGCAAGCTCGACGGTATCAGTTTCCTGGCTCAGGGTACGATTTATCCCGACATCGTTGAATCGGGTCCTGTCAAGGCTCACCACAATGTCGGCGGTCT
>JAZRWU010000293.1:0-6142 GCA_045599885.1 Bacteroidales bacterium
AGCCAAGGCCGGCTCATCCTCGGAGCGGTTCATCAGATTCTGATAATTGGCTATGGTGCAATGCAGGAACAGCGAACGGCCGCCTATCTGAGCCACCGTATAACTGCCCGTATTGGCCAGAACCGAATGGCGGACCTCAAAATCGGAGGCCATGGCATAGATAGCCGATCCCACCATGTTGGAAATCTCACAATTCTCCATCCGGAAAGCCACGCGGCCGTCCACCGTGGCGGAATCCGAAATCAGGCCGTACCAGGCACCCCGGATACGAACATTCTCAAACACATTGTCACAGCTTTCCCCTCCGATATAAATGGCATACCATTGGCCCGGATACCATTCGTACGGGAAATCCACAAACGCCATGTCGAGCCGGTCTCCCCGGAAACACACAGGCTGCTGAGGAGTTCCCCGGGCCTCAATCCGGCCATAGATGAGCAAGGAAGCGCCGTCGTGGAAATGGACTCTCGCCCCCGGTTCCACGCGCAAAACGGCTCCCGGTGCCACCACCAGACTGTCATACACCACCACGGGGCAGTCTGCCGTAAACACCGTATCGGTATCGAAGGTTCTGCCACGCAGCATATTGGCATTTTCCACCCAAGCCTCCAGCATCACCGACTGACGGCAGCCGCCCAAATCGAACACAATGGCGTCTTCCAGCCGCTGAGGGCCCTGCACGGCATTGGGATGAGCGGTCAGTTCCACAAACAGGAAGGCGCTGTCGCCGGCCGCCAATTCAAAATCGTGGAAGGAATCGCCCGGGTAGGCATCCAGGCTGATACGGAAACCGCTGGCCGATCGGGTGCGTAAAAAGACAGAGTCGATGCGGACCGTTTGCTTTTGGGGATTGTAAATCCGCAGCCAGGCCGTCGTCGAACCCACATTGGCGAAAACCGTGTCGAAACGCACCGTATCGGACGAAAAAGCCAGAGCCGCCTGTCCGGAAGGATAGAAGCGCGACTCTTCCGTGCAGGCCCAACTCATCAGGGCGGCACAGAGACAGAGCAAGCCGATGCGGATACGGGAAATCAAAGCGTTTCGAGTGTGCGGGTCAGCCAATTCCATACCGACTTGACGGCAGGAAGATAGATTTTCTCATCGGGGGAATGGACTCCGGTCATCGTCGGACCGAAGGAGACCATATCGAGACCGGGATATTTTTCGAGGAACAATCCACATTCCAGACCTGCGTGTATGGCATAGACCACCGGTTTACGGCCATCATTGAGGTCCTCGTATGCCTTGACCATCACTTTGAGCAAAGGCGAATCGGGATTGGGAGCCCAGCCGGGATAGCCTTCTGTCTGCGTGCAGGTCATACCGGCCAATTCGAAGCAGGCACGGATACGGTTGACGGCATCCGCCTTGGCCGGTTCGAGGCTGCTGCGCTGTGAGGTGGTGATGATCCATTGATGTTTTTCCCCGGGCTTGACCGAAGCCAGATTGGTAGAAGTCTCCACCAGACCTTCCACGCTGTGGCTCATGGCCAACACATCGTTGGGACAGATATACATGGACGAGATAAAAGCCTGGCCGGACGTGAGCGTAAGCACTTCGGCGGGAGCCTCCACCGATTCCAGCGTCCACTGCATCGAAGGTTCCACCCGACCGTACTCCGCCTGCAAAGCCGCCTCATACAGATTGAGCGCGACACGCAGCCGCTCCTTCTCGGAGAATGGCACAGCGGCCACGCATTCAGCCTCGCGGGGTATGGCGTTGCTCAGATTGCCGCCCTTGAAATCGGCCAGATACAAAGGACACTGACGGCTTTGGGCATAGAGGAAACGCACCAGCAATTTGTTGGCATTGGCCCGGCCGAGATGAATATCCGAACCGGAATGACCGCCCTGCAGCCCCGTCACGGAAAGTCTGAAATAGAAATAACCCGACAAAGCCGGTTGGGTATGGTAGTCGAAACGGGCTATCGTATTGACGCCGCCGGCGCAACCGATGCAGAGATATCCGTCGTCCTCGTTGTCGAGATTGATCAGCGTCTTGGCCTGAAGCAGACCGGGTTGAAGCCCGGCCGCACCAATCAGCCCCACTTCCTCATCGACCGTGAAAAGACATTCCAGCGGTCCGTGCCTCAGGCTGTCATCGGTCAGAGCCGCCAGCGCCATGGCCATCCCGATACCGTTGTCGGCCCCCAGCGTCGTACCCCGGGCCCGCATCCAAGCATCGTCGTCCACATACCAGTCGATGGGATCTTTCGTGAAATCGTGGTCCACGGCGTTGTTTTTCTCACACACCATATCAATATGCGACTGCAGGACAACCGGACGGACCGATTCCATACCGGCCGAGGCCGCTTTACGGATCAGGACGTTTCCTGCCGCATCGTGGACGGATTCGAGATGATGCTCAGCGGCAAACTCCAACAGCCACTGCTGAATAGCCTCGGTGTGAAACGAAGGACGGGGCACCTGACATATTTCCTTGAACAGATTCCAGACGATGGCTGGATTCAAACGCTTGTCATCCATTGGGAATATATTTTTTAAAAAATGTTAAATTACCGTGATTTGGAATAATTACGCCACAAAAATAGCACTTGACCCGACAAAAAGCAACTTATTATCCTATCTTTGCAGCCCGTATTACCATATAATACAGAAATTTTGTATGCTGACTGTTTTGCTGCTGACTTTGGCAATTGTATTGGTGGCCGTCGTTCTATTGGGCGTACGTGTGTTTTTCGTCAAAGGCGGACGGTTTCCGAACACGCATATTGACGGCAACGCGGCTCTCAGGAAAAAAGGCATCCATTGCGCTGCCCATCAGGACGCGGAGGCGAGACGGCACAACAGCTTTTGATTCATTGAAATATCCACAAAACAACCACATTCATTATGAAAAAAAACAACATTGTTTCCGCTATCCTGGCTGTAGCTGTCATCGTCCTTTATATTCTGCAGTTTGCCAAGCCCAAAGCCGAACCTGCCGACATCAGCGTCAATGACTCGACCGCCTGCTGCCAGAAGATGAACATCGCCTATATTGACGTGGATTCGCTTCTGCTCTCCTACGACTATTCCAAGGAACTCAACGAGCAACTGCTCCGCAAGCGCGAGAACTCTCAAGCCAACTACAATCAGAAAGCCCGTCAGCTCGAATCCGAACTTTCTGAATTCCAACGCAAATACGAAAACAACGCTTTCCTTTCGCAGGAGCGTCTCCAGAGCGAGCAACAGCGTCTTATCCAGAAACAGCAGGATCTCCAGGCTCTTGACCAGCGTCTTTCCAACGAACTCGCTGAGGAAATGCAGAAAATGAACGACTGTCTGCGCGACTCCATCTACAGTTTCCTTGAAGTTTACAACAAAGAAGCCGGCTACGATTTGATTTTCAGCAATTCAGGCAACGACAACATCATGATTGGAGATGCCGCTTACAACATCACGGCTGAAATCCTGAAAGGCCTGAACGCCCGCTACGCCAATATGACGAAATAAGAAGCTGTTTTGATTTCTTTCAAAAATCTTTTTAAGATTCATCTTTTCCGATGGTTTGATAGGGAAATTATTTCAAAACAAGTTCTAATCAGTATGAAAGGGAGGCTTGCTTCCCTTTCTTTTTGAATTTTTGAAGCACATTCCGAATGATCAGCATATTCAGTACTCCGTCCGACGACGACAATTCACTCAACGGGGAATTCATTCCCATGATATCCGAAGAGGACGAATCGCTCCTCAACCAGACCGACCTGCCAGATACTCTGCCGGTGCTGCCGCTGCGTAATATGGTGCTGTTTCCCGGTGTGGCCATGCCGGTCAGCATCGGACGCAACAAATCGCTGCGCCTCGTCCGCGAAGCCTATCAGCAGAACACCATCCTGGCCGTCTTCACACAGAAAGACGCGCACTGCGAAGATCCGGGGCAGGACGATTTGGTCAGCGTGGGCATTGTGTCGAGGATATTGAGGATACTGGAGATGCCCGACAACTCCACCACAATTATCCTGCAGGCCCTCAAACGCTGCGAGCTTGATGAGCTGACCTGCACGGAACCCTATCTCAAAGGCAGAGTGCGTCTGCGCGAGGAACTGCTGCCCGGAAAAGGCGACCGCGATTTCGAGGCTCTGATTCAGACCATCAAGGATCTGTCGGTCAAAATCATCAAGAATTCCTCGGGCAACATTCCCCAAGAGGCCATTTTCGCCATTCGGAACATCGAGAAACCGGCCGCATTGGTCAACTTCATCTGCGCCAATTTCGCCATTAAGATTCAGGACAAGCTCAAACTGCTGGAAACCGACGATTTCAAAGACCGCTGCTATCAGCTGCTGGAAATCATGAACAAGGAATCGCAGCTGCTTGAACTGAAAATGTCCATTCAGTCGAAGACGCGCGAAGGCATCGACCAGCAGCAACGCGAGTATTTCCTGCAGCAGCAGATCAAGACCATTCAGGATGAACTTGGCGGCAACGCTCAGGAACAGGACATCCGCGAGATGCAGGAGAAAGCCGGGCAGAAGAAATGGTCGGAAGAGACAGCCGGCATTTTCGCCAAAGAACTGCGCAAACTGGAGGCCATGAGCCCCTACTCGCCCGACTATTCGACACAGATGAACTATCTCCAGACGCTGCTCGACCTTCCCTGGGAAGATTACACCCGCGACAATTTCAATCTGACCCGGGCCAAACGTATCCTCAACCACGACCATTACGGCCTCGACAAAGTCAAGGAGAGGATTCTGGAACATCTGGCCGTACTCAAACTCAAGGGCGACATGAAATCGCCGATCATCTGCCTCTATGGTCCTCCGGGAGTCGGAAAAACCTCCCTGGGACGTTCCATAGCCTCTTCTTTAGGCCGCAAATACCTGCGCATCTCTCTGGGCGGGCTTCACGACGAGGCCGAAATCCGGGGACACCGGCGCACTTACATCGGTGCCATGCCCGGCCGTATCATCAAAGGGCTGATCAAAGCAGGCTCCTCCAATCCTGTCTTCCTGCTCGATGAAATCGACAAAGTGAGCCGAGACGCCCACGGAGATCCCTCCTATGCGCTGCTCGAACTGCTCGACCCCGAACAGAACAACACCTTCCACGACAATTACGTCGATATCGACTACGACCTTTCCAAAGTACTGTTCATCGCGACGGCCAACACCCTCCAGACCATTCCCCAACCGCTTCTCGACCGTATGGAACTGATTGATGTCTCGGGCTATCTGGTGGAAGAGAAAATCGAAATCGCCAGCCGGCATCTGATTCCCAAGGAAATGGAACAGCACGGACTGCCCGAAGGCTCCCTCAGCATCGAACACAAGGTCATACGCAACCTGATTGAGCAGTATACCCGCGAATCGGGTGTCCGCGAACTCGACAAACAGTTGGCCCGCATCTGCCGCAAAGCGGCCCGCGAACTGGCCGAAGGAAAGGAACAGGTCTGCATCCACGGGGAGAATCTCGCGCAATACCTCGGTACGCCGCGTTTCCTCAAGGAGTTGTACGAAGGCAACGAATACACGGGCGTCGTGACCGGTCTGGCCTGGACAGCAGTCGGAGGAGAGATTCTGTATATCGAATCGAGCCTCAACCGCAGCAAAAGCGGCGGCAAACTCACCTTGACCGGCAATCTGGGCGACGTGATGAAAGAATCGGCCATTCTGGCACTCGAATACGTCAAATCGCATCCCGGACAGCTTGGCCTCGAAGAAACGGTTTTCGAAGACTTCAATGTCCACATTCACGTTCCGGAAGGAGCCATTCCCAAAGACGGCCCCTCGGCGGGTATCACCATGCTGACATCCATCGCCTCCTCTTTCACGGGGCGCAAAGTGCGGAAAAATCTGGCCATGACCGGTGAAATGACGCTGCGCGGAAAAGTGCTGCCCGTCGGAGGCATCAAAGAAAAGATTCTGGCTGCCAAACGGGCCGGCATCAGGGAAATCATGCTCAGTGCCGAAAACAGGAAGGATATCGAAGAAATTCCGGCCAAATACGTCAAAGGCTTGAGCTTCCGCTATGTGACCGACGCCCGCGAAGTGCTTGACTACGCACTGCTGGGCAAATAATCATTTCGGAGCCTTGGCATACAGATACACGGCGATGACGGCATAGAGGATGTTGGGAATCCAGACCGCCATGATGGGTGTGGTCGTGCCCGACAAGGCCAGACTGCCCGAGAGTGTATC
>JAZRWU010000294.1:0-4516 GCA_045599885.1 Bacteroidales bacterium
CCGCTGGTTCTCCTCGCGTCCCGCCATCGGTTGCTCGGGCAAGAGCGTCAGCGTGCAGGAAGTCTCAACGGTGATGTTGACGTGGTCGGTGCCTTCATAGACCACGGTGCTCAGTTCGGAACGGGCCGTCAGATTCTCGCCGTATGCCTTGACGGAGAGCAGACGCGAAAGCCTGGTATCGGGCGAATTGCCGATGTTGATATGGTTGAACACATCGTTGAGATAGCTTTCCTCACCGTTGAACATATCGTTGGCCATAAAGGTCACGGAAGAGGAGTCGGGAGCCACCGATTCGAGGCGGATGACGGCGATGACCGGGTCGATGAAATTGTCTCTGACCGAAACGGCCATCAGATTCCCCTCCCCGACTTCGGGCGTGACGCGCTGCTGACGCAGATAGAGTTTGTCGTGTTTGCGGTCCCATTCGAAGCGGACCGACTGATTCTGATAATTGATGCCTTTGTTGACGCCGGCTTCATTGAGTTCCTTGGGCACTTTCTGCAGACGGTTCGTCACAAGGAAAATACGCCCCATCAGTTCGGCGGGCATCTCAATCAAAAACGAATCACCTTTCTCCGTGACATCCATCATACCCTGCGCCGAGGGGACGGCCTGCACCGGAGATAATAAGAAAATGCATAAAAATACAATAATAATTCCTCTCTTGCAGCGCATAAATCAACCATTTAGACATTTGAGAGGGCAAAGATAATGAATTATTATCGTATTTCATTCATCGGCGCCGGTTATTCATGGACAAAAGCCGCATGGTCGTATAAGTATTCCGGCGCGATGTCAATCTGTCCATCGTTCCACTCCAAAGTATCGCTCAGCGTGAAGTCTTTGAAAAGGTCCACATCCGACAAAGCGGAAAAAGCGGGATATGTCCTGATCAAAGGCTCAAAATCAAACTCAGCACGACGTCCGTCATTAAAGACCACCCGGACCTTATAATCCCGAAGGTATTCCGCTTTTTCAATCATAAGCATAACAATATCATTTTAATGGTTCTATACACTCTGGCTGCTGACCACTTGAAGCCAAACACCATGCTTTCAATACATCTTCACGATGCAAGTCCAACCACTCCAGAATTAAACGCAGTGCCCTATCTGGTATTGTTCCTTTAACAGATCCACTCTCGATGTCCACCACCGCTTCCTGATCGCCATATCGGGCATGAAAATGTGGCGGATTATGGTCAAGGTAACGGATGTAAATAAAAATCCCATAAAACTCTGAAACAGTTGGCATAGTAAGAACCTGTTTAAATTTTTTACAACAAAAATATTATTATGGTGTTTTCGGCTTTTTTGAGGCTCTTTTTGGCCCGTTTAGCCTATCCTTTCGCTCACATAGCCCGCTATGCTCGCTCAACGATAGACAAAACCGTTCTCAAAAACAGCCTTCAAAAAATCTCGAAACAAATTTAAACAGGTTCTAAGTAAGGCTAAAAGGTTAATACATCATTCAGACAATTGCTGAATTATTTCGCTCCAAAAATAAAAGAATGTTTGACTTTCAACAACACTCAGACAAAAATTCAGGTCGGAAAAAGAACCGTTGAGTGTTGTATCCGGAAAATCATGTCCCGATATTTGCAACGGACAATAAAAAATCGGAATATCCATGTGCAAACGGACCAACATAGAATTTGAGATATCCAAGGAATTCAAACAGGATAAAGTCTGTTGAATCCGACAGACAAAAAGAATGTGCGCGAAAGGCTCAGGAAGCTGTCATTCTCTTTGAGCGTAACTACCATCCCTTGGCTGGTGGGAAGCACTTGAGACTTTCTCGCAAGCACGCTCACCTCAGGTTCTTGATGTAGACCTCCACTTTGCGCTGTTCGGGGCCGGGCACTTGGTTTTCCTCGCCGATGGCTTTGGCCATTTCGATTTGTTCTTCGGTGATGCCGTTGACTTGCAGCACATCGAGGACGGAGGCCAGACGACGCTCGCTCAGCTTCATGTTGTAGGCGCTGGAACCGTCTGAGGAGGCCTCGGCGATGAGAGACAGCTTGCGGCCGTTGCGGAGCACCTTACGGGCCAATTGCGCCAGACGCAGCTGATCCTGTTGAGAAATAGCGGCTTGGTTGACATCGAAGAAGACCGTCAGACCTTTCTCGTTCTGGCAATCCGAAAGCGACTGCTCGATAGCTTTGTTGCGGGCTTCGAGCATACGGTTCTCGGCTTCCATCTGGCCAATCGCCGCCTTGTCTTCATCAAACTGGCGGGCAGCCACGCGGCCCATCGATTCGAGACCTTGGTTCACCACCACCATTTCGCCGTACTTGTCGTGCGAACGGCTCACCGCAGGCTTGGAGCCCACGAAATTGTAGCGCAGCACCAAAGCGGCCGTAGCCAGACCGGCGGGCTGGTAAGGATGCTCGCCATGGAAGACATACTTATATTCGCCTTTCAGCCCCAAGGTAAGTTGAGGCAGGAGGTCGTACTCAAAACTCAGCGTGCCGGGCACATAGAGCGCCCGATACGCCCCGTTGACATTGTTGGCACGCACATACGACTCGGTGGCCCAGTTGTCGGCGACCTCGGCACCGTCTTGAAGGTTGGCGGGATCGGTCCATTCGTAGGAACCCATCTCCACCGAATACGTGCGGCCCTGAGCGAACATCATTCCCAAACCGCTACCCAGATAGAGATTGAAACGCCGGCTCCGACGCTCCTTCCAGAGCTCCATCAGATTGAATTCCAAAGAGAAATGGGCATTGTGGAAATAGTATGTCAAATCGCTGTAGGCCAGACCGCCGTAGCTGTTGAGAATAATCATCCCTTCCAAATCCTTGGGTGCCGCGATGGGCTGGAACTCATTGTACTGCTGCTGACGCGAGAAGTTGCTGAGCTCATAGTTGAGCCCCAATCGCAACCAAGGCCGCAGGTGGTAGTTGATTCCCGCCCCCAGCTCGGGAGAAAGCTCGGTTATCCATTGTGGCCGCACATCCTGATACTCGATTCCCAAAGCCGTGCTGAGCCCACTCTGCGCATAGATGCTCCAGGTATGGGTACGCAAAGCCTTGCTTTCAAGCACCGTGGTCTGGGCGGCAGCCGAAGCCGCCCACCCAAAACCACAGAGTGCCACGAAAAGATATCTTAACTTATTTCTCATTGTTCAGATTTGAGAGAGAAAGGGAGAAGAATAGTTGAAAGGACTAATTATCAGTTAGGGAAATTCTCCACATCATTGTCATAATGGAAATCCGTGCGAACCAAATTAACCGGAGGATTCGTTCCATCTTTGAAATAAACAGTGATGGTTGGATTATTCTCCTTATCATCATCTTTATTAGAGCCTTTTTGGTGCTGTCCCTTGGCATCTATATACCTACCCCAAATGGCGGGCTCAGAACGTTGGCTCAAAGTCCAATATTCGACTCCGATTGTCACATTATATGCACAGGAATATTTCGTGAATACAGTATTCATTCCACTTACCGAACTGAATAAGAATGACTCTGAACCTTCTTCAACGACATCAAATTTTGTATAATCTGCACCAACAAGTAGAAGGTTTGTGAATTTATGACGAAGAATTGTTGGAACATTTGCAGTCACATTAGCACTCAACGGATTTTCAACTGTTTCAACCTCAGGATTTGTCACAGGCAAAACACTTAAGTAATAAGCATCTGCCAATGCCTTATTAGCATTATAAGCCTTGGTCGGAATCGTTGCTTTGGTCGGAGTTGTCTTGTTGTCCAAGTAATCCTCCAAACTCTTTGCCGTAACGTTAAGGAAGGCTGGACGAATAGAGGTGAATGCTTCTGTCGTCGGATTGTAATTACTTCCGTTCAGCTCAAAGGTGAACTTATTGTAATACGAAGTCGAATCGGCACTAGTTTTTCCTGCATTCGTCACTTCACTTATCAGAATGGTACTAGATGCTACATCAGCGTTCACTCCAACCGTCAAAGTATAACTCGTAGGATACTTGCTGAAGCTCAACTTGCCATCATTAGCGGTCTTCTTCACTCTGAAAGTAGTTGTATTCGCCACGGATTCTTTCAGTTCGGCATTCGTTCCAAGTTGGTAATGAACCGCCGGAGTTTCCTGAGCTGTTCCAGGATGCGCCGTGTTCTTCAAGACATCCGTCACGTTCAACTTCGAATCAATAAGGCCATCTATCAAAGCCTTGTTGTCCTGATACAACTGCTCGTTAATCACCGTAGCCACCGTATTGTCAAGCTCGTTGAACGTTACCAAATCGACCGCTTCCGTCATAATGAAACCTACCTTGGCGGAATAGGCCATCGTGGCATCGTTGTATCCGTTCTTCAGATTGAACTGAATCGAGTCGCGGTAGATAGGACCTTGACGAGAAGCGCCTTCAGAATCGTTCACAAGATTATACTCGGTTTGAGGCACCTTATTGTTACCTTGGGCGGCAATACTTACCGTGAAGGTATTCGGGAAACGCTTGAAAGTGAGCGTTCCTTCGCCGGATTTCGTGATGAACGAAGCACTGCTGGCACCCTTCATCGTAACCGTACAATCGCTAG
>JAZRWU010000295.1:0-5615 GCA_045599885.1 Bacteroidales bacterium
GAAAACGGTCACCTCGTGGAAGAGGATGTTCGTGCCGGCTGGTACCAGAAATACATCGTCGGCTTCCTCGACAAAGTGGACAATTGGTATGCCCGCGCCCTTCATGCCTGCCTCAACCACAAAGGCCGCACTCTTTTGGTCTGCACTTTGATTTTCCTGGCTTCAATGACCCCTGTGGTGACTGGAAAAATCGGAACCGACTTCATGCAGAAAACCGATAACGGCCGTCTGGATGTCAATATCGAATTGCAGTTGGGCAGCCGTATCGAAGAGACATTGAAAACCGCCCGTACCCTCGAAAGCCGCTTCTTCGAACTCTGTCCGGAAATTCAGTTGATTTCCACCTCGGCAGGTTCCAGCGACGAGAACAACATAGGGGCCATGTTCTCATCCACCACCAACTACAAGATTTCGATGCGTATCACCTGCAGCAAGAAATACGAACGTGAGCGCAGTATTTTCGAAATCGCGGAGATTCTTCGTCAAGAAATGGCCAATTATCCAGAAATAATTGACTATCAAGCTATTTCTGGCGGCGGAATGGGAGGTGGCGAATCTACCGTCGATGTGGAAATCTATGGTTTCAATTTTGACGACACCTACGTCACCGCCGAGAAAATCAAGAACCAGTTGGCCGCCAACGTTCCTGGAGCACGCGACATTACAATCAGCCGTGACAAGGACCGTGTCGAGCTTATGATTACCCTCGACAAAGAGAAACTTGCCCGCCATGGACTGACTGCCGCCACGGCTTCGACCTATATCCGGAACCGCGTTTACGGAATGTCATGCGGATTCCTCAAAGAAGACGGTGATGAATACGACATTCTGGTCCGTCTGAAGGAAGAAAACCGCAACTCATTGAGTGACATTGAGGATATCAGTCTTCCTGTTCCTACGGGAGGAAGCGTCAAGCTCAGTGAAGTCGCTTCCATCGGCGAGTATTGGACTCCGCCGACCATCACCCGTAAAAGCCGTCAGCGTTATCTGACCGTGTCTGTCACGCCCTACAACACTTCGTTGGGTGAACTGGCCGCCGCCATCGACAAGGAAATGGACAACATTGATCTTCCCCAAGGCATCACCTATATCCTGGCTGGCGATTACGAAGACCAGCAGGAGAGTTTTGCCGATATGGGAATGCTGCTTCTGCTGATTATCCTGCTGGTTTACATTGTCATGGCCTCTCAGTTCGAATCATTCTCCAAACCCGCCATCATCATGCTTGCGGTGCCTTTCGCCATCACCGGTGTGATTCTGGCGCTCTGGCTAACGGGGACCACGCTGGATATGATCGGCGCACTGGGTTGCGTGATGCTGGTCGGTATCGTCGTCAAGAACGGTATCGTACTGGTGGACTACATCAATCTGATGCGCGACCGCGGCTACCAGCTCAACGAGGCTATTGCCCTTTCGGGAGCCTCACGTCTGCGTCCGGTGCTGATGACCGCTTTCACCACCATCCTCGGTATGGTTCCTATGGCTTTGAGTCAGGGAGAAGGCAGTGAAATGTGGCATCCTATGGGTATTGTCGTTATCGGCGGTCTGCTGGTATCCACCATCGTCACCCTTATCGTGGTGCCCGTCATGTATGGTCTGATGAGCCGCCACGGTGAACGGGATAAAGAAGAGAAAAACCGCAAGAACTTCATCTTCATGCAATTGGCTGACGATCAACAGATCGGTTCCGAAAAAGTGTCCAAATAATACTACGAACTATGAAATCAGTAATGATAATTTTCAATCAAGCCAACACCGAAAGAGTGGAATATATGTTGGATGAACTGGGCATTCGCGGCTTCACGTTCTTTGAAGAAGTGCAGGGACGCGGCAGCATTGACGGAGAACCCAGACGCGGCACTCACACCTGGCCTGAAATGAATTCCTGCGTGATTACCGTGGTGGACGACAGCCAGGTGGATGAATTGCTCTCCACCGTCCGCAAACTCGACAACCGCAACAGGAAAGTCGGAGTGAAAGCCTTTGTCTGGAACATTGAGCAAATGGCATGATACTTCTGACATAGATACTTTTATACATGAACCGGCTGTTCTGGAGACAAGACTCCGAACAGCCGGTTTTGTTTTTACAACTGAAAAGTATATTTTTGTCCGGTCTTTCACTCAAGCCGCTATGATATCTTTTGACAAAGTCAACAAGCCCAATTTGGGATATTCACTGGTCTATCCGTATATCCATTTCATGTTCAGCGGCATTTATCTCAAACATTTTCACGTCATCAACCGGGAGAAACTGCCTCAGGACGGAGAGGGTTATCTGGTTGTCTGCAATCATCAGAACGGTCTTTGTGACGCCTTGGGCATTCTTCACACCATCGGTGGCCGCCGGCGTCCCGTGTTTATTGCACGAGGTGATATTTTCCTTAAAGACAAACTGGCCAAAATTCTGCGTTTCTTCCGCATTATGCCTGCCTTCCGTGTCCGCGACGGCGGAAAGGAGCATCTCGGATTGAACGACGTGATTTTTGAGGAATCGGCGCGCATCATCAACGAGGGGGACGTTGTCGCCTTGTTTCCGGAAGCCTCCCATCAGCACGGTCATTATCTGGCCCGTTTCCGAAAAGGATTCGCCCGCATCGCATTCCGGACAGTGGAAAAATCCGATTTCAAAAGCAAACTCCGGATTGTCCCGATGGCGCACCACTATTCCAATTATTTTTCCGCCCAATCGGATTTGGTAATGGTAGTCGGCGAACCTTTTGAATTCACGGAACTTTACGACATCTACAAAGAGGACCCCAACCGTGCGCTCACGCTCCTTTGCGAAAAGGCCAGAGAGAGAGTACAGGCCTTGATGCTCGATATCGCCGACGATGAGCATTATGACAACTATTGGTTGCTTTGCAAGATGGGCAGAGAAGATTATCTTCAGAAAAACGGCTTGCGCAAAGGTTATTTTCCCAATGTTCTCACGGCCGACAAAGCCATCGCCGAACGCATCGACTATTGCAAAGAATCCGACCCTGAAGCCTTCCGGAACATCATAGATAAGACTGGGCTCTATCTCAAAAATCTGAACAAACTGAAACTGAGAGACTGGATTTTCCGCAAACACCCCGTTTTGAGGCTGTTTTGGCATTTCGTCATCAGTATCGTGCTGTTCCCGTTCTGGCTTTACGGACTTCTGGCCAACATCGTTCCTATCGCCATCAGTCGCTGGATGACATCCAACAAGATGAAAGACAGAATGTTACATTCATCCGTCCAATTTGCCATCGGCGCTTTCCTGCTTCCTGTCTGGTATCTGATTCTATTCATTCTGCTTTGGGTGTGTATCGGATGTTTCTGGAAAGCCTTCCTTATCACAATCACGTTCTTTCCTTCGTTGATTATCTATCTCAACGGGCAGCAATTCTATCTCAAACGTCACCACAGTTTGCGTTTCCACCAGATGTTCTTCCATCATAAGGACATGCTGAGAAGCATTCGCGATTTACGACAGGAGATTGTGACTTTGCTCAATAATTTGCCTGACCGGATACAATAAAGAGAGACTCTTTCTCACTCACGCTCGCAAGATAGGCTGCGCCTCGGAAAAACAAAAACAAGCTTTTGTTTTTCGCTCGGCTTGCACTATCTTTGTAGCAAGTTTTAATTTGCACGAAATGAGCGTTGATGTTTTATTAGGTCTCCAGTGGGGCGATGAGGGCAAAGGCAAAGTCGTTGATGTCCTGACCCCCGGCTATAATTGCGTATGCCGCTTCCAAGGCGGTCCAAACGCAGGTCATACCCTTGAATTTGAAGGATCCAAGTACGTGCTCCGTTCTATTCCGTCGGGAATTTTTCAAGGAGACAAAATCAATATTATCGGCAATGGCGTGGTTCTCGATCCCTCGCAGTTCAAAGTTGAGATTGAACAATTGGCAGCGAGCGGCCATCCTCTGACGCAAAGACTCAAAATCTCCAAAAAAGCCCACCTGATCATGCCTACCCACCGTCTGCTGGATACGGCCAATGAAGCATCCAAAGGGAAAGGCAGAATCGGCACGACCGGCAAAGGCATCGGTCCGACCTATACCGACAAAATCAGCCGCAACGGTCTCCGCGTGGGAGATATTCTTTCCTGCTTCGAAAAGAAATATCAGGAACACAAAGAACGTCACCTTCAAATGCTGGCCCAGATGGGCTTCTCCGTCGATGCTGACCAGCTTGCCCAGGATGAAAAAGTCTGGTTCGAAGGTGTGGAATGCATGAAACAGTTCGAACTGATTGACAGCGAACACTATATCAACCACCGCCTCGACCAGGGTGAGACGATGCTCTGCGAAGGTGCCCAAGGAACGATGCTTGACATTGATTTCGGATCTTATCCTTTTGTCACCTCTTCCAACACCATTTGCGCCGGAGCCTGTACCGGTTTGGGAGTCTCACCCAGGAAAATCGGCAAAGTCTTCGGTATTTTCAAAGCATATTGTACCCGCGTCGGCAGCGGGCCGTTCCCCACGGAACTGTTCGATGAGACCGGCCAACAGCTCCGCGACTGCGGACACGAATACGGCTCCGTCACCGGACGTCCCCGCCGCTGCGGTTGGATTGATCTGGTGGCTCTGCGCTATGCCGTGATGATTGACGGAGTCACCGACCTGATTATGATGAAAAGCGATGTGCTTGACTCTTTTCAGACCATCAAGGCCTGCGTAGCCTATAAGATCAAAGATGAGATCGTGGAAGATTTTCCGTTCGACATTGAAGGCGATGTTGAACCCGTTTATACCGAACTTCCCGGCTGGCAGACAGATATGAGCAAAATGAAATCCGAAGATGAATTCCCGGAAGAGTTCAATCAATATCTGAGTTTCCTCGAAGACGAATTAGGAGTACGCATCAAGTATGTTTCCGTCGGTCCCGACCGAGAACAGACCGTTGAACGTTATCAGGAGAATTGAATTTCAGCATAATGGCACAAAAACCATCCATACCCAAAGGAACGCGTGACTTCTCTCCCGAAGAGATGTCAAAGCGCAACTATATCTTCAACACCATCAAGAGTGTGTATGAACTGTTCGGCTTTCAGTCCATTGAGACACCGGCCATGGAGCAGTTGTCCACACTGATGGGGAAATACGGTGACGAAGGCGACAAACTTTTGTTCAAGATTCTCAACTCCGGCGATTTCATGGCCGCTCCATCCGATGAGGAACTTTTGTCGAGAGCCTCCGCCAAACTCACCAAGCAATTCAGCGAGAAAGGCCTCCGCTATGACCTGACCGTGCCTTTCGCACGCTATGTCGTCATGCACCGCGAGGAAATCACATTCCCGTTCAAACGCTATCAAATCCAACCGGTATGGCGGGCCGACCGTCCTCAGAAAGGACGCTATCGTGAGTTCTACCAGTGCGATGCGGATATTGTGGGCAGCGATTCCCTGATGAACGAAGTCGAGCTTATCCAAATCATCGATGAAGTATTCCGCCGTTTCGGAATCCGTATCTGCCTCAAGCTCAACAACCGTAAAATTTTGGGCGGCATTGCGGAAGTTCTGCATGAGGAGAAACATCTGATTGAAATCACCGTCGCCATCGACAAGCTGGATAAAATCGGTTTGGAGAATGTCAATAAAGAGCTCGAAGAAAACGGAATCAAACCGGAAGCCAT
>JAZRWU010000296.1:0-2981 GCA_045599885.1 Bacteroidales bacterium
CGAAAAAGGCCGTCTTGTGCTGGTTTTCAACGCCGTTCCAGGCAGTCAGATGGCATTGGATATGATCTCGCTTTTCCCGCGTCACACGTTCATGAACCGTCCCAACGGATTGCGGACCGATCTGGCTCAATGCCTCGCCGACCTTCATCCGGGATTCGTGCGTTTCCCGGGCGGCTGCGTGGCTCACGGAGATGGCCTTGACAATATCTACCGTTGGAAAAACACCATCGGCCCTGTGGAATGCCGGAAATCGCAAAGCAACATCTGGAGGTATCATCAGTCCATGGGATTGGGGTATTTTGAATATTTCCAATTCTGTGAGGATATCGGAGCCGAACCTCTTCCCATCATCGCCGCTGGAGTTCCTTGTCAGAATTCCGCCGACGGAGGTCAGCAGGACGGTATTCCCATGGAGGAAATGGATGAGTATATTCAAGATATTTTAGACCTGATAGAATGGGCCAATGGAGACGCCCGTTCTGAATGGGGGAGAATACGCGCAAAAGCCGGACATCCTAAACCTTTCAACCTCAAATATATCGGCATCGGCAACGAAGACCTCATCACCGATGTGTTCGAAGAGAGGTTCACGATGATTTACCAAACCGTCAAGGAAAAATATCCCGACATCAAAATCGTCGGCACCGTCGGTCCCTTCTATCAAGGGACGGATTATGAAGAAGGATGGGATCTGGCCGACCGCCTTCAAATCGATTTGGTAGACGAGCATTACTACAATCCGCCGGGATGGTTCATCTACAACCAGAATTTCTACGACCAGTACGACCGCAGCAAACCGACCAAAGTCTATTTGGGTGAATATGCCTCCCATCTTCCGGGACGGCCCAACAATCTGGAGACCGCCTTGTCGGAGGCCTTGTATCTGACTTCTGTGGAGCGAAACGGCGATGTGGTCGAAATGTGTTCCTATGCGCCTTTGCTGGCCAAGGAGAAGCATACCCAGTGGAATCCCGACTTGATATATTTCAACAATACCGACATCAAACCTACCGCAGGCTATTATGTCCAACAACTTTATGGTCGGGAGAAAGGCGATGTTTATGTCAATCATCAGCTGAAACTTGACAATCCCGCTTGGAAAGTCACGCAGCGTGTCGCCAGTTCGGTGGTTCGCGACAGTCAAAGCGGAGACCTGATAGTCCGACTGGTCAATATGCTTCCCGTGACCGTCAACTCCACCATTCATTTGCGGGGAGAAGACTCGCCTTCGCTCCATGCCGTATGCTATCAGATGAGCGGCCAGCCCTCGGATCGGAACGTCGTTCCCCAAAAAAGCGAGCTGACAGTTCAACCCGATTTCGAGCTTCGGCTTCCTGCCTATTCTTTTCTCTGCCTTAGAATTTCTCAATAATTATGTCCCCGATTTCCAAACGGCTGATATGGCTGTCCTTCTGCCTGTCGTTCTTGAGTCTGAACGCGTATAGCGAAGACCGTCTCAATGACGATGCCTACGACAGCCGTTACGACGGATTCCGTCTGGAGACACCGACCTTCAGCCAGGAGCATGGATATTATGACCAGGCATTCCCATTGACGATTTCGGCGGAAGGCGATGGCTCCATCTATTACACGACAGATGGAAGCGAGCCGGGTTTCGACAACGGCCAACCTTATACTCAGCCTATCCTCATAGAGCATAGCACCGTACTGCGTGCCCGCTGTCTTTCCAAAGACGAGGCCAACAGGGGCAGCCGCATCGCCACCCCCACCTATCTCTTCGACGATGATATCCTGAAACAAGGCCATCATCCCGAAGGCTATCCTTCCAAATGGGGTCCTTATGCCACACTCAGCGGCAACGCCACGGCCGACTACGAGATGGACCCCGAATTGATGAAGGACAAGAAATTCGCCGAAAAAGTGAGAGAAGGCTTGCTTTCACTGCCTGTCGTCTCGCTGGTCACCGACAGAAATTACCTTTTCAACAACGTGGATGACGCTGAAAAAGGCGGAATCTATATGTACACCGATCCTCCGACCGGCTACACCAAAACCACCGTCAAAGACCCAGGAATCAAATGGATACGGCCTACGTCCGTGGAATATTTCAATCACCCCGACGGAATTTCCTGGCAAGTTGACTGCGGACTGAGGCTGCACGGAGGCCACAGCCGCCTGCCCGAAAAAACGCCCAAACACTCCTTTCGTCTGGCGTTCAGGGAGGAGTACGGTCCGAAAAATCTGAAATACACCTTGTTCGAAGACAATCCGGCCGACAAATTGGACAACATCATCCTGCGGGCTGGTTTCGGCAATACATGGCTGCACCAAAACAATGCGGAAAGGAAGAAAGCCGCCTACACCCGCGATGCCTGGACCAAACGCACGCAGGCGAAGATGGGACATCCGGCCTCCCATGTCACCTACGCTCATTTGTTCATAAACGGTTTATATTGGGGTATTTACACTCCCACTGAGCATATCGACGGAAAATGGTGCTCGCATTATTTCGGAGATAATGAAAGCGATTACGACATTATCAAAGTGGAGGACAACCCTCAAAACGTCTATGCCGGAGAGGGCGATGTGGAGGCTTGGAAACGCCTGTTCAAACTGTCCGAAAAAGCCTCCGACAACAAAGTCTTCCGACAGATTCTGGGACAGAAAGCCGATGGCACCCCCGACCCCGATGGGGAGGTATTGCTGGATGTGGAGAATTTCATCGACTATATGATTCTCAACATCTACGGCGCCAACTCGGATTGGGACAGGCATAACTGGCTCGCTTTCCGCAGCCGGATTCATCCCGAAGAAGGCTTCCGTATGATTTGCTGGGATTCCGAACAGATGCTCAAGAGTGTCAACGGAGATGTCGGTTACGGTGAGAAACGCAGCCTCTGTCCCAGCACGCTTTTCGGCAATCTGATGAAGAACAAGACTTTCTGCGGACTTGTGGATGAACGGCTGATGAAACAGTGTTTCAACGGCGGCCCTCTGACACCCGAACGTGCGAGAGAGAC
>JAZRWU010000297.1:0-4443 GCA_045599885.1 Bacteroidales bacterium
CCTATGGGCCGGCTCCGTTCCGCTCAGGCCGAAAGTCGGGAATTGGTGGTTCTGGTTGAATTCTCCGACCGTTCTTTTTCGATGTCCAATCCCGCCGAGGCTTTCAGCCGTATGCTCAACGAGCGCAATTACAGCAGCAACGGCGGCACGGGTTCGGTCCGCGACTATTATTACGACAATTCCGCCGGAGGCTTCGATCCTCATTTTGTGGTGGTGGGCCCTTATAAACTCTCCCATCCGGTCAGTTATTACGGCGAGAATAAAGACGGAAACGACATCCGTCCGGTGGAAATGGTTTCGGAGGCGATTTCGGCCGCTTACGAGGATGGCTTGAATCCCGGTGATTTCGATTCGGACGGAGACGGGGTGCTTGACCGTTTTTTTGTCTATTTTGCCGGTTATTCGGAAGCGGAAGGCGCCCAAGAGGACAATATCTGGCCTCATGCTTCCACTTTGTATTATTCTGACGTCAAGCTGGGTTCATACCGGGTGGGCCGTTATGCCTGTTCTCAGGAATTGAGAGGCTATGCGGGCCGTCAGATGGTGGGTATCGGCACTTTCTGTCACGAATTCGCGCATATGCTCGGTCTTCCCGATTTCTACGATGTGGATTATGAGGAAAGCGGCGGTGAGTATGATGCTTTGGGTAAACTTTCGTTGATGTGTTCGGGTAATTATCTCAACAATGGCAATACGCCTCCTTATCTTAATGCGGAGGAACTGGATATTCTCGGATGGTTTCATCCTTTCGCATTGCCAGAAGGAGAAGTCTCGCTCAAGGCTTTGCCCGCCCGTCAGACTTACCGTTACGATACGGAGAATCAGGGCGAGTATTTCCTGTTTGAAAACCGCCAGCAGCAGGGTTGGGACCGTTATATCCCCTCTCACGGCCTGGTGATTTACCATGTGGACCGTTCTTCCAATATGGTTTACAGGAATCATACGGCTGCTCAGATGTGGAATATCGGGGAAATCAATGTCTATCCGCAACATCCCTGCATGGATTTGGTCAAAAAAAGTGCTTACGACGTGAAAACCGGCTTTTTCCCCTCGGTTTCCACGCAATGGAACCGGACTTCCGCACCCGCTGCCTTGCTCTGGTCCGGAGCTCCTCTTGATATTGAGTTGAGCGATATCCGCGAAAGTGGAGGCATCGTCCGTTTCAAGGTGGGAGAGTATCATTCTTCCGAAATTTATCTGGCGGGTCAGGTGGCTGACAAAATTGGCAATCCCGTGGCCGGAGCCGAATTGTGTCTTTCTCCTGAAGCGGCTTTGATGACTCAGGAGCAAGTCAGGAAAGTCACTTCGGATGCTCTCGGGCATTATGTTTTTGACAACGATATCGCTCCCGGCCAATATGTGCTTCTCTGCCAGAAAGAAGGGTATGCGCCTATCACCAGACGCTTTACACTGACTTCGGGTTCTTATTTCCATCAGTTGATGCTGCTCCCCTGGGCCGACCGCTTTTTCCTCAAAACGCTCTCATGGTGCGATGATATGGAAATGTTCTGTGGCTGGAGTGATAAGAATTATTCCGTGGGTGCTATGTGGGCTCCGGAAGATCTGGAATCTCTTTGGCAGTCACTGGGAACGGAGACGGATCATGTCTGCATCGGTGAGTTGGGCATTTATATCTATTCCGGTGAACCGAAACTGACGGCCCGCATTCTGGTGGACAACCGGGAAGCGGACAAGATGACGCTCCCTGCCTCCAAGGTCACCAACAGCGATTTTACGGTGTTCGATTTCTCCGACCGGCAGGTCAGTGTCAAGCGTGGGCAGTCGCTTAAAGTGATTATTGATTTGGAGGATGTGAAAGGTGCCTGTTATGTGGGTATGGACGAATCTCCCCATGTGGTCAACAAAGGCGATCTGGTTTCGTTGGAAGGCAGGCCATGGACCAGTGTGTACGATCAGTCGGATGGCAGAATTGACGGTAATTGGGATATCAGGGTCGATTTGTTGCGTCCGGAAACGCTGGTGGAGGTCAAGTCTTTGGAATTGCAGTTGTCGTCGCTTCAAATGACGGTGGGCGATCAATTTATGATGAAAGTGGAGTCTGAGCCTTTGGTGGGCAACGACAATTTTGAATGGAGCAGTTCGGACACGAAAGTGGCTACGGTCAATGAGATGGGTTGTGTCACTGCTGTAGGTGAGGGCAGTGCCTTGATTACGGTCAGTGCCAATCAAGGGGCGTTGCGCCGTCAATGCCGGGTGGATGTGACAGCCACGTTGGGCACGACGGTCAAGACGCAGGTAACTCAGCATAAGTTTTATGCGGATTGGGCGGATGCGGGAGCCTCTTATTGGGTTATATCGTATAAAGCGTCCAATTCCTCTCAATGGAAGACGGTTCAGAGCGATGTCAGTGAGGTTGTCCTGAGCCATTTGACGCCGCGTACCACCTACGATTTCAAGATTGAGGCCTATGCCTCTGACAATCATGTATTTGATTCATATTCTGCCAAATATGTCACGGAGAATTCCTCCACCTTGCCGATGTCCATCCATTATTCGGCGGAGAGTTTCGCCCAAGAGGGCATTCTTTTGCTGGATGTGAATAATATGCCGCAGGATGCCACGCTGACTTGGACTCTTGACGGTCAGGAATATAAGGCGGATGTGCTGAAATATTCCGGTTCCGCCCGTCAGTTGAAAGCCTCTGTGGTGTTGCCTTCCGGAAAGGGAACGGAATATATTGTGCGTAGGGTTAATTGATTCAGTTTATTGAAAATGAGAAAAATATATGTCATAACACTGATATTGGGAATATGCGGTCTGTTGATTCTGCCTTCCTGTATCGACGACTTGGTGCTGCGGGAATTTGAAAATTTCACTTTGGGTCAGACCAATTACGGTGTTTACAGCAACAGCAAGAGTCTTTTTGTGTACGATGCCGGGAATCATCAGCTGGCTTTCAATTCACAGCAGCGTCTGTTCCGCATTCAGACGGACGATATGTCCACCTATGTCCAGATGACGCTCGATCATGCGCCGGTGCAGGGAGAGGTCTGCAGTCTGAAATTGGATTACAAGGGTCTCTCGGGTTTGAATAGGAATTATGCGGTCAAAGTGTTGAAGGTCGATTCCACCAAAGGCATCGTCTGGCTCTCGGAAGCGACTTCTTTGACTTCGTTTATCATGCATTATGAGTTTTAAGTGTGTTTCTTCTGCTTTGACAGGCTTGTGCCTGTTTCTGATTCTGTCCTCGGCCGCTCCTGCGACGGAAGTCGTGCCTGAAGCATTCTCGGGTGAGCGCTACCGCCATGCCGATTTCTCTGTGCTGGTGTATGATTTGGTTAAGTCGGAAACGGTCGTGGATTACCGCTCTCAAGTAGCTTTGGTTCCGGCATCAGTCACCAAATTGCTGACCACGGCGGCAGCTTTGGAGGTTCTCGGCTCCGATTTCCGTTTCGAAACCGATTTGGCTTATGACGGAAAAATTGAAAACGGCATTCTCAAAGGTGATTTGTGGATTGTCGCAGGAGGAGATCCCACTTTGGGCTCCGAGTATTTGGATGAGCCTTCCACCGCTTTTTTGGAGGAATGGGTGGCCGCTTGCCGTACCCAAGGTATCCGTCGGATTGAGGGCCGGGTCCGTATCACGCAAGGACGTTTTGAGCCGGATGGCGTGGCTCCTTCGTGGCTATGGGAAGATTTGGGTAATTATTACGGTGCCGGAGTGTACGATGCGGCGGTTTTTGACAATATGTACCGGATTCAGCTTCAATCTTTTCAAGCAGGGCAAGGCGTTCGGATAATAGGCAGTCGTCCGGAATTGCCCCGTATGCAGTGGAGCAATACGCTTATCGCCAAGAACAACAGCAAGGACAGCGCCTATGTGTATGGCGAACCCTATTTGTGGCATCAGGTGATCCGCGGCAGCATTCCGGCCAACCGTCCTTTGTTTGAGGTCAAAGCGGCCATGCCCGATCCGCCGGCCTATCTGGTCTATCGGCTGGAGCAGGCTTTGCTGCAGGCGGGTATCTCTTTGGAAAATCTTTCACCTCTGTCTGTGCCGGCTTCGTTAGGACTGTCTCCATCCTGTTATTATTCCATGCCCGATAAAATAACCGAAAATATGGCGAATGATAATTTTATAATAATCAGTAGTCATTATTCGCATAGTCTTTCCGAGATAGTCAAAGTGACTAACCATATCAGTAACAATATGTTTACGGAATATCTGCTGCGTCAGACGGCTTTGACTCAAGCTGTCCGTCCTCCTTTGAGCCAGGCGGCTTCTTTGGAGGCGCTCAAGGCTTTTTGGAACCGTCATGAGGTCAATACGGAAGGCTGGCAGTTGCGTGATGCCTGCGGACTCTCGCCGATGACATCTGTTCCGGCGCAGACGGTGGCACAGGTTTTGCAGTATATGCTTCGCTCGGATGTCTCCACCGATTTTCAGGCTTCTTTGCCTCAAGCCGGCAGGGAGGGAACGGT
>JAZRWU010000298.1:0-3657 GCA_045599885.1 Bacteroidales bacterium
TTTTGACCCTTTCCCACTATTGATCCGATGAAAAACACGACCGTTCTTCTCAGTTCTTTCTTGATTGCCGGAACGATGGGTATATCTGCCCAGACACCCCAGAATCAGGAATCAACGCAGGCGCCGTCCCAGGAAACACACCGCCCCTCCTACGGACATCCGTATCATCCCTGGCCTCACATCGCCGTTCATCCCAACGGTGATGTCAGTATGCCGGCCAGTACGGCTCATCCCAACGGTGATGTCAAAGTCTTCCCACCGATGGGGTCCACGGAAATGAATAAGGCACCCAAGTCAAAGACCTTCAAGGAAATACGTGAGGATCAGATAGCATTCTTCAACAAGCGCATCGGTCTGACTCCCGCTGAAGCCGAACAGTTCTGGCCGATTGTCGATGACATCCGGGCTCAACGCTGGAAAATCAACCGTGAGCTGCATCAGTTGCTCCGCGCTCAAAACGACATCAATTTTGACAAGACCAACAAGCGCCTCATCGAATTGAAGACCCGCGACGCCGAGTTGGAACGCGAATGTTACAACCGCCTCCGCAAAGTGCTTTCACCCGAGAAACTTTACCGTTATTACCAAACCGACGACGCCTATTACCGCAATATGCTCCGCGATTTCAGAGGTGGCTGGGGAAGATAAGCGATACCACTCAATAGCATTAGCATAAAAACGGTTCTCAATTATCATTGAGAACCGTTTTTATGCTGTCCGGATATCTTTACTGGATGTCCAGACTTTCTATATACAGACCTTCGAGGTCCTCTCCCGTCACTTCCAAGATATAATCTCCGGCGTTGATATAGTCACCCGTCGTGGTGCTGACCAACTTCCAGCCACGGTCGTTACGCGGGAAACGGAGCTGCCACTCTTTGACCAGACGGCCATCAGAAGCCATAATTCTCAAATTGACAGGCAAATCGCGCTCGGCCAAATTGCGGTAATTGAAACGCAGGGCATAGACATTGGCCAAGCCCGTGGAGAAATGCCAACGCAGGGCAACCGCGCCGGGCCCGACTTCCACACATTCTTTCCCACGATTCTGGACGAGAGAACAAGCTCCCTGCCATTCCAGCGTATTGGCGGCATAATTGGCCGAAGGACGTTCGTTCGTATTGGCAGGCATCATCTCCTTAGGCAGTTTGGCCATACGCATCGTATCGGCTTCTTTCCAAGACCAATCATCGAGATAGCGCAGACGATAAGCCGCAGATCCTTCCAATTTGCTCACCGGATAGCGGAGATGCTGTTTGAAATAAGCCCTGGCCCATGCCGCCTGCCGACGGTCCTGAACAGCCACAGCGATAGCCGAAATCACGGCCTGTCCTGCATCGGTTTTGGGGAAGGATATCTCCAGACGGCCACCCTTCGCCTCCACATAAAGGCATTTCTTCAAGGCGCCGTCATGACCTGCTTCCGACCAGATATCGAGGTTTTTGATATAGGTTTTTCCATTGACGGCCACATCGAAACGGCGAAGGCCCGAAGCATCACGGCAACCGCCTGTTCCATACCAAGGCTCCACGAAATACAATTCGAGATGATAGTGTCCGTCGGGCAAAGGCAAAGTATAGCTCAAACGTTGACGGCCAAAACGGAAATGTCCCAGCAAAGCCCAATGACGGGTTCCCGAAATAGGATCGTCCGTATGACGCTGACTGGCCTGATATGGATTCATACCTTCAAAATCGCCGGCCCAGGAATGTGAGAGAGCTATATTGTCCTGCTGCCAGACATTTCCATAAGCATCCTTGTAATCGTCTCCACCGCAATTCACACGGCAGACATAATAATATCCCTTGGACGGACGGATCAGATCCTGACGTTCGGTGACATCGTACAATTTATCAAAATGAGGTGCCTGACGTAAACCTTTGAACACCAGACAATCTTCGGCGACAACCTTGCCGTGGTAATAGGCCTGGGCACGCAACACGTTGTATTGCAAGGACAAAGGTCCGAAATCGAAATGCTGCCCCTTGGCCCGGTCCTCGAAGGGCTCCAGCGAGGCGGAAGCCACAAACGACTTGCTGTTGCAGACCGCGTCGTTATACAGACGGACCGAATCGGCGTTGCTGTAAACCAGATACGGAACATTGGCACGCACTCCGGGTTGGAGGGAGGCGAAACGGTCGCTCCAAGTATGGGATGAAATATAAACCATAGGATCCTCTTCGGGCGAAACGTAATTGGCCCGGTACATATAATAACCGTCCACCGGTTCGTCCCAAGGCGTCAGCAGGCCTTTGTAATTGACAGGCCCCACGCGGTCTATCAGACGATAGGCCTCATCGGGTTGGGTGCGGCCGGGATTGTCGTGCGACTGAAGCACCCAGAGGAACTGTCCGCAGACATGGTTTTTAGCTTTCTCGGCCAACTGGACTTTCATTTCGAGCAGTTCACAATAACGTTCTTCGGTATGCGGACCGCTCTGGATGAATCCTTCCGGACTCTCATGAAATCCCATCGTGCGCCAGGCTCCGTATTCACCGTTGAGCAATTGCGAAGGCTGAGACAGTTCTTCGGCATAATTCTCGGGATGATCGCTGTAGGTGCCGCTCCAGTTTTGGACCACATTCCAATCGCTGCCCACACCGCCGTTGCAGGTGGTGACAGGCCGCATGACCGTGGCCGTAGGATCGAGCTGGCGGATAAGTTCCGTACATTCCCGAGCGAAATCCTCGGGCAAGGTACTTTCGTTCTGCAAGCCCCAAAGAACCACCGACGGACTGTTGCGGCGCTCCTTGACCCATTGGACCAGCTGTTTCTTGAACTGTTCGCGGAATTCGGGCGTATCGTACCAGATATGGGCCGAAAGCTGGGTCCAGTTGAGCATTCCCTCATGATCCCAATGATAGAGATAACGCAGGTTATGAGGGCAATGGGCATCGCGCATCGCATTGAAGCCCAATTGGCGCATCAGTTTGACACGGGCGTCAATCTGAGCATCGCTGAACGCATGGCCTCCACCCAAAAGATGCTCATATTCACAGACTCCGTTGATGAAAACCGGCTCACCGTTGAGGAAGAAGCGTCCGTCGCGGTCGTGGACACGGTTGAGAGGCCAGGAAAGCGTACGGATGCCAAATTCCTGCTCCGACTCGTCCAACACGACATCCTGAGCGTAGAAAGAGGACAGCAGGCGGCTTTCCAAACGGTAAAGCGAAGGATGTTCCAGGCTCCACATCATCACTTCGGGGCAGACTTCCTTCAGACTCACCGCCTGACGAAGCGTTTGAGTTTCACTGACATTCAAATTGACCGGCAGTTCCGGAAGGCGGAAAACCTCCTTTCCGTCAGGGTCGTAGACCACATTCTGCAACTTGATGGCACGAGGTCCGCTGGCATAATTCCTCACTTCCGTCTCAATA
Source organism: Bacteroidales bacterium (assembly GCA_045599885.1). Taxonomy (GTDB): domain Bacteria; phylum Bacteroidota; class Bacteroidia; order Bacteroidales; family UBA1402; genus UBA1757. The sequence goes on from JAZRWU010000298.1 coordinate 3,378, forward strand.
AAAAGACTGTCGCCGCTCGGATTGTTCCATACAAACTGACCGAAAGGCTCCACGCGCACCTCCGAGGTGATTTCGAGGTGTACGGGACGGAAAATGCCCAGCGGCTGGGAACCTTCACTGAAGCCCCATTCCGAGGAGCAGCCGCCGCAGACGTTCGGCATATCCGAAATCAGTTCCGGATGTTCTGCTTTGATTTCCAGGATATTGTTTCCTTGTTTCAAGGCATTTCCCAGCTCCACCTGCACACAAAGCCGACCCACCGGATATCGTCCGAGCGACT
>JAZRWU010000299.1:0-3207 GCA_045599885.1 Bacteroidales bacterium
ATCCTGACCATCATCGGTTATGCGGTCAACGATACCGTGGTTGTGTTCGACCGTGTGCGTGAAATCACCGGAATGTATCCCAACCGCCACAAAGGTCTGACCATGACCACCGCTATGAACCAGACATTGCTTCGTACCTTCAGTACTTCATTGAGTACCGCCATCGTATTGCTGGCCATCCTGTTCTTCGGTGGCGACACTATCCGCGGATTCGCCTTCGCCATGTTGATGGGTGTCATCATCGGTACTTACGGTACGCTCTTCATCGCCTGCCCGATTGCCTATGACATTCAGCGCAAGCATGAGAAATTCAGCGATGAGATTCCCGCTGAAGAGTAATTATCAATAAGCCAATATACAGAGAAGGCCTGTGCTTATGGAAGGTGCAGGCCTTCTTGTTTAAAAACATCATCATACTATTATGGATACAGTACTCAGCGGCATCAGAGCTACCGGCCATCTGCACTTGGGCAATTATTTCGGCGCATTGCGCAACTTTGTCCGGATGCAGAACGAAAACCGCTGCTTCTTCTTCATTGCCGACTATCATTCTCTTACCACTCATCCCGACCCGATTCAACTTCACGGGAATGTCAAAGATATCCTCTGCGAGTATCTGGCTGCGGGAATCGATCCGGAGACAGCTACCATCTACGTTCAAAGCGATGTCCCTGAGACCGTGGAGCTGTACCTGCTGCTGAATATGCACGCTTATCTGGGAGAGCTCTCCAAAACGGTTTCCTTCAAGGAAAAAGCACGCAAGCAGCCTCAGAATGTCAATGCCGGACTGCTCACCTATCCCACGTTGATGGCAGCCGACATCCTGGTTCACCGGGCAGACAAAGTCCCCGTCGGAAAAGACCAGGAGCAACATCTTGAGCTGACCCGCACTTTCGCACGCCGTTTCAACAATCTTTACAACGTAGAGTATTTCAAAGAGCCGAATGCCTATAATTTCGGCGAGGAACTCATCAAGATTCCCGGACTGGACGGCAGCGGAAAAATGGGAAAATCGGAGGGCAACTGCGTATATCTCTGCGACGACCCCAAAGTCATCCAAAAGAAAGTGATGAAAGCTCTGACCGACCAGGGTCCGACCGAGCCGAATTCACCCAAACCGGAATGCATTGAGAATCTTTTCACGCTGATGAAAGCCGTCTCCACACCCGACACCGTGGATTATTTCAATGAAAAGTGGAACAGCTGCGAAATCCGCTACGGCGATATGAAAAAGCAGTTGGCAGCCGATATCATCGCATTCACGACTCCTATCCGCGAGCGCTTTCTGGAAATCTGCCACGACGATGCCTATTTGCGCAAAGTCACCGCCATGGGAGCCGAACGCGCCCGGGAAAGCGCATCCAAGACCGTGAAAGATGTCCGCGAAATCATGGGCATCAAAGGTTTCTGACAAACGATGACAATCACATGGCATATAGCTATCCCGGCTATGGACGAAGCAGAGTATCTGCCTCGGACCATAGCCGCGGTTTTTTCGCAGAAATGCGAGGGAACCGTCAAATTATATGTCTGTGTCAATCAACCGGAAGAATACCGCCAGTCACGTCCGGACATCTGCGGGAACAATGAGCGGACACTGAAATGGTTGGAGAATCTGTGTCCTCCCAAACCTTTTCAGCTCGAAATATTAGACCATAGCCGCCCGGGGAAGGGGTGGACAGGCAAAAATTCCGGCGTGGGATGGGCCCGAAAAACGCTATTCGACCACATTCTGCAAAAAGCCGACAATCAGGATTTTCTCATAAGTCTCGATGCCGACACACTGATTCCGGAGAACTATCTCGGCGACATCATGCGTCAATTCCAGAAAAACGCCTCGCTGGACGCCATATCCATGCCCTATTTCCATCCTTTGAGCGGAGATTCAACGCTTGACCGGGCCATATTGCGCTATGAGATTTATATGAGGAATCATTTTCTGAACCTGGCGGGAATCGGCTGTCCATATACTTTCACGGCCATCGGATCGGCCATAGCCATGCGCTGCGGTTCATTGAAAAGAATTGGAGGCATCACTCCGGTTAAAAGCGGCGAAGATTTCTATCTTCTCCAGAAATTCTGCAAGACCGGACACATCGGCAATTGGAACGAAAGCACCGTCTATCCTGCGGCCCGCTATTCATCAAGAGTGTTTTTCGGCACAGGACCGGCTTTGATCAAGGGAGCCGAAGGCGATTGGGACAGTTACCCGATTTACACCTGCTCCTTATACGACGACATAGCGCAATTATATCAAAGAATGGACGAACTGTTCCGTCAGGATTTCGAAAGTCCCTTCCTCCGTTTTTTGGAAGAACAATTCAAAAGCCACGACCTTTGGCAGCCTCTTCGCGACAATTTCAAGGATTTGCCCCACTTCCGGAAGGCATTCCACGAAAAGGCAGACGCACTGCGCATTCTCCAATACCTCAAATGGAAACAGAAAGCCGGAAACATCAACGACGCTCAAGCACTCGATGACAATCTGAAACGGATGTTCGGAACCGGATTCCCCTATCCGGACTTTGAGAGCGCCCCTCTTGACTATTTGAGTTCTTTGAGAGATTTTCTGTTCGAGGAAGAGCAGAAAATACGCAAAGGCCTCATCAGCAAGGTTTAGAACGGAAATACCGGGCGACAAGAAATATCAGAACAAGGGGAATGACGGTGAAAATGAGAGACATCAGCCCTTGTCCACTTATAGAAAACAGACGGTCCTCTATGGGTTCCGTCACCCAGCCCCACTTCACGGCGAACATACTCAACAGAGCTATCATATTATTTGTGAAATGCGCCAATACAGATACCCAGATAGAACGGGTCCACATCAAAAGATAGCCCAGCCAGGCGCCAAGAAGCAGACGCGGGAAAAATCCGTCGAACTGTAAATGGAAGGCGCTGAAAACAGTTGCCGTAATCCAAATGGCAATGACATAGTCCCTTTTAGGATTATTTCCGGGTAATGCCCTGCGGATCAGCCCCAGCAGACTGCCCCGGAAAAGCCATTCCTCGCTGACTGCGGCAAGAAACGCGATTATGAGAACACATACCAGGAAATCGCCCAAACTGCCATTGCCCATCAGAATCCCGATGGCGGCCTCCGCACTGTCGGCCGATTCCCGCATCCAAGATTCGATTCCTGACATACAATCCGGGAGACGGATCGCCGCGTTCCATTCGGCGAGGACGGAAACCAAAGGAAGCAGG
>JAZRWU010000300.1:0-4107 GCA_045599885.1 Bacteroidales bacterium
CGCAGGAGTTCACTCATACTCAGATTGTCCGGCTCGGACGAAGCCGGTTCTTCTTCCTCCACCGGAATGGCCACCATAAGCGAATCGGTGCCAATCGAATCGGTCTGGGCCGCCACGGGCATGGCAAACGACGCAGACATAATCAGGGAAAGGCAGACGAGAGCGCACCTTATAATATGGGACATTCTTATTCTCATGTATGCTGGAAGTGCGTTTTTAACAAAATCGTACAAATGTAGCCATTTTTCTTTCAAAAGATTTTGCTACCTTTGCGCTTTAATGTTTTTTAGCGGTACACTAACAAAGTACAACCCATTAATTATTGAACCTTAGCCATATAGATAGTATTTTCATCTGTCTTTCCCTATGCCGGGGTTCACGATAAGCTCATTATGGACAAACAGTCAGTCATCGGTTTTATCCTTATCATCCTGATTCTGGTCGGCTTCAATTTCCTGAACCGCCCGACCGCCGCCCAACTCGAAGAAGCCCGCAGACAAGATTCCATAGCCGCCGTCGAACAACCGCGCGCACAGGAACAGGCCCTTATAGAAGAAGCTCTCCAACTCCAACAGAACACCAGCGCCGCCGACACTTCCGCAGAAGCCATTCAGGCTCTGGAAGCCCTGCGCAACCGTACATACGGCGTGTTTTCCGGCGTGGCCTCGGGTGATGACCGGCTCTACACCATAGAGAATGAAGTGATGGAACTGACCATGACCTCGAAAGGCGGCCGCATCGCCTCTGTCCTGCTGAAAGATTATGTAACGGGCGATTCGCTCCCTCTGATACTTTTTGACGAGATGAATTCCTCTTTCGGCGTGACGCTCATCAGCAGCGACAACCGCGTCGTCAGTACGAAAGACCTGTATTTCCAAGCCGTGGAAAGCGGCGATCCCTACTGCTTCGTTTTCCGTCTTCCCGTTGACAGCGTCAATCATCTGGATTTCGTCTATACGCTTCAGCCCGACAGCTATATGATGTCGTTCGACATCTGTGGAGAAGGTATGGCCAGTTTCCTATCGCCGGGCACCAACAGTCTGTCCATCGATTGGAAGGTCAAAATGCGCGCCCAGGAGAAAGGCCGCAAGTTTGAGAACCGCTATTCGATGCTCCAATACAAATTCCTCGAAGACGATGTGGAGAAGTTGAGCGAAGCCAAGGATCAGAACAAAACCATTTCGAGCCGCCTGCGTTGGGTTTCCTTCAAGGACCAGTTCTTCGCCTCGGTGCTCATCTGCGACAAAGGCTTCAGCGGCAACGAACTCGGCTCGGCCATGGAATCCGAAGATTCTCCTTATATAAAGAGTTATTCTTTCGGCGGAACCACCGATTTCAACCTGCGCGGCAGTCAGGAAGCCAATTTCCATTATTATTTCGGCCCGAGCCAATATTCGATTCTCAAGGGATTCGACAAGGGAGTGGATGCCGAAAACCGCCTGCACCTCGACCGCATCGTGCCTTTGGGAGGCAATATCATCCGCTGGGTCAGCACCTGGCTCATTCTGCCCCTGTTCAAATTCTTCGGAGGTTTTGTCCGCAATTACGGTCTCATCATCATCCTGATGACGCTGTGCATCAAGATCATCATCTTCCCGATGACCTACAAATCGTATATGTCGTCGGCCAAGATGCGCCTGCTCAAGCCCGAGCTCGACGCCATCAACGCCAAATACCCCGGCGACAGCAAAGCCGCTGAACGTTCCCAGGCCACCATGGATTTATACCGCAAAGCCGGCGTCAGTCCTATGGGCGGCTGTCTGCCGATGCTGCTCCAATTTCCCGTGCTGGTGGCCATGTTCTGGTTCTTCCCGGCTTCCATTGAGCTTCGTCAGCAAGCTTTCCTCTGGGCTCCCGACCTCTCGACCTACGATGCGCTGATTTCCTGGAAAGGCCATATCCCCATCCTCAGCGGATTGTTCGGCAACCATATCAGTCTATTCTGTATTCTGATGACCGTCACCAACATTCTCAGCACCAAAATCAGTTCCGGCAACACTTCCGACAGCGCTCAAATGCCAGGAATGAAGCTCATGATGTATATGATGCCGATTATGTTCCTGTTCATGTTCAACAACTACGCTTCCGGTCTGAGTTTCTATTATTTCTTCTCATCCCTGCTGACCATCGCACAGACCCTGCTGTTCCGTGCTTTCGTCAACGAAGACAAAATGAGAGCCGAGATGAAGGCCAACAGCACCAAGGCACCCAAGAAATCCAATTTCCAGAAGCGCCTCGAAGAAGCCCAGCGGATGCAACGCGAGCAGGCCAAACAGAATGCGGCCAAAATGAGACGTTAATGAATTTCCAAAAGGCTGTTCACACCGTCCAAAGATGACGGATGCCACCGGGAAGCGCCTCGATATGCACTTCCACACAATCGTCGGGCAATAGTCCTTCGATTTTCTCCGGCCATTCGATGAAACAATAGGCACCGCTGTAGAAATAATCCTCAGCGCCGATGTCTATGGCCTCTGTCGCCTGTTTAAGACGGTAAAAATCAAAATGATAAACCGGCGTCTTGGGCGACCTGTATTCGTTGATGATGGCGAATGTCGGGCTGTTGACGGTGGACAGCACTCCCAGACGCTCACAGACGGCCTTGGTGAAAGTGGTCTTTCCCACTCCCATCGCCGCATACAGGGCAAACACCTTGGCATCGCCCATCTCTTCGACAAACTGCGCGGCAGCCCGTTGTATCTCATCCAAACTGAAACGGATATCCATGGCTGAATTTATTTCGGATCCATACCCACCAGCGGAATCAGCATTTCCTCAAGCGAAATACCTCCATGCTGGAACGTATTTTTGTAATAACTGACGTAATAATTGTAATTGTTGGGATAGGCGAAGAAATCGTTGTTCATCGCAAAAATATAGCTCGAACTCAGATTGGGCGACGGCAGATGGTACAAAGCCGGCTGCTTGATTTCAAACACCTGTTTGGGATTATAATCGAGAGCCTTGCCAACTTTATAACGCAAGTTGGTATTGGTATTCTTGTCCCCCACCACTTTCAGGGCATTGTCCACCCGTATCGTACCGTGGTCTGTGGTCAGGACGATATGGACTTTCTCGTCACGCAGGCGCTGCAGGAGAGCGCTCAAAGCCGAATGCCGGTACCACGATTCCGTCAAAGTGCGGTAGGCTGCCTCCGTCGAGGCCAGTTCGCGAATCATTTTCGACTCGGTCCGCGCGTGCGACAGCATATCGATGAAGTTGAAGACGGCGATGTTGAGCGGCAGATCCGTCAAAGCGTGGAGATTGTCGAGCAGGCGTTCTCCGGAAGCCGCATCGTTGATTTTGTGGTAGCTGAAACGGTAGGGTTTGCGGTAACGGTCCAACTGCGTCTGAATCAGCGGTTCCTCATTGAGATTTTTTCCCTGTTCCTCATCCTCATCGACCCAAAGGTCCGGAAACATCTGACGGATTTCAAGCGGCATCAAACCGGAGAAGACCGCATTGCGCGCATACTGCGTCGCCGTAGGCAACAGACTGAGATACAGCTGTTCGTCTATCTGGAAATCGGCGGCGAGCAAAGGTTTGATTTTGCGCCATTGGTCGAAGCGGAAATTATCGACAAGTATCAGCCAGACCTTCTCTCCCCGGTCCAAAGCCGGGAAAATACGGTTTTTGAACACATCGGGACTCATCATCGGCCGCAACGCCGGTTTGGTCATCCAATCGTAATAATTCCGGGCGATGAATTTGGCGAAACGGCGGTTGGCGTCTTCCTTCTGGGCACGCAGCATTTCCTCCATACCCGTTTCGACCTGTTCCAGTTCCAATTCCCAGAACACCAAGTCGGAATACACTTTCTGCCAATCCTCAAGACTGGAAGCAGAATCGATTTCCGAAGCGATTTCCATAAAACGCTGGCGGTAATCGGCGCTCACCGTATCGGTAATCATCGACTGACGGTGCAGGTTTTTCTTGAGTGTCAGCAGAATCTGATTGGGATTGACCGGTTTGATGAGATAATCGGCGATTTTTCCTCCAATCGCCTGATCCATCAGATTTTCTTCCTCACTCTTGGTAATCATCACCACCGGAAGCGATGGAAAATCCGACTTTATGGTGTTGAGCGCCTCCAAACCACTCATTCCC
>JAZRWU010000301.1:0-3087 GCA_045599885.1 Bacteroidales bacterium
ATCCTTGAATTTACCAACTTTATTTTTCAGGAGTTACTTAATAGAATATAAGCAGGCAAAAATAATGAAATTATTATTCGATTTCAATCGGATTCCGACATTACGAAGCAGTTTTTTTGTAAGAAAACGATATCGGGATTATGTTAAATATTTATTTTTTTATCAATAAGTATTTGCAAAATTAAAAAGCCGTGGTTTCTTTGCATCGGATATGGGAAGCGGAGCAGGCGCCCCTATTCCGGCGATTGCTGAAAAGCCAGAACAGAGTAAGCGATAACTTTAAATTCACATGTACTATGAAACAACTGGAATTGACGATGAAAGTGATTGAAGACCGTTCGGCACCAATGATGCTCACGGAGAAAAACCTTCCCGGCTTCTGCTGCTGCACTTGCTGCTGCTCCTGTTGCCTCAATTTAGGAGAATCCAACACCAACGGCGACACTTCTGCCACAAGCAGCCCGGGAGCATAAACGTCGGAAACAGGAAAGCATCCTTCGACTGTCCCTTTGGGTGGCGCCGGCTTGAATCAATATGGACAGATACAGAGCAGCTCTCACCGGCGGAGAGCGCTCTTTTCCAAACATCAACCTTCATATACCCTATACTATGAAAACCACTTTGATACATACCGATATCTGGCGTTGCGGCAGCGATCTGTACTGCAAGCAAGGGGATGGTCAACTTATCCGCATCCAGAGCAATCGAATCAAGGAAATAATTGATTATCTGACATATATACAAAAAGAAGGCCGACATGACGACTATTGTCCCGAGGGTCTTGAACGTAAGGATGCCGGACAAATCATACGTTTTCTGCTTGACAACCACATCATCAGCCTGGAAGATGAGGAAAAAGTCCTCGAACGCCATATCGGTTTTTTCGGTTCCGATGAGATGTTTGAAGACCTTGAAAAAGGAGGGAATCCCCAAGGTTTGTGCCTGCATTGGCATAAAATAAGACAAAAAGAGGGTCTGGACGGACTGAATTTCATTCTGGTCACCACCCCCGTATTTGAGCATTGCGATGAACTCATCGCATTGTCCAATTCCGCTTACAAACGATGTATTCCATTGATGTACAGCGAATTGACTCCAACCAACCTAACGTTGGGTCCTTTAGTCTGTCCCCAGGACAACACAGCGTCCCTTCATTGTTATATAAAGCGGAAAAAGGTCAATCTGAAACATCCGGAAATGTATGCTGAATTTATCGGAAGCAGCGGAAAAGAAGCCATATCCACCATAAGAATGCGCTCATTCTCAAGTTATCCCCTTGGATTGGCATGGATCAGGATGGAATTGGAAAAGATACTGCGCTTCCATTTCAAGCTGTCCGGCCATCTGATAGAGCACAGTTATTCCGTCGATTTCACTTCTCTCAGCATGGAGGACAGCCGAGTCCTGAAAGATCCTCTTTCTCCTCTTTTCCATCCGGCGCACTATGTGCCTTTCAATGGATAACACCTATCATAACCATTCCAAAATCTCAGCACTATGATTGAAAACCACATAATGAGCGGCTTATTCCACCGTCAGGCGGGACTGCTCAACGAAGAAGTACTCTATCTTCCCAACCGCTTGTTCATGCCCCACCAGCTTGTCCAATGTGTCACCACGGGCAAACATCTCAACCTGATGGGGTGCCGGCTTTCTGAAATCCGGGGCAGTTCCATCGCCTTCGACAAAGACCAAAGCCTGAAAGGAGCCTTGGGTGAATTCGTGGAACGCTATGCCGCAGCCACCTACAGTCCCTCGGATTTCCTTACCGGCAGTTACCGCGAACTGGCCCGACAATACCGTATGCTGCCACTGCGCTATCTCCGGTTCTATTCCGACAGACAATACCGCCAGCTTGAGAAACTCAACATTCATCCGCTTGGAATGGATGACAGAATAGAATGGGTACCGGCATTCGACTCCATTCGCCAATGTCGGATTCCTCTACCCGCCTATTGTGTCTATATGCCCTATTACAGTTCTGTCCAAAGTCCTCACGACTATCTCTACGGCTCCACTTCCACCGGTATCGCCGCCGGTGCCAGCCTTCAGGAAGCCGTCAAAGCCGGATTTTGTGAATGTGCCGAGCGGCATGCCTTCTCCAGATTCTGGTATGAGCAGGAACATATCGACTACCGCCAATACACCTCTTCAACTATCTTGAAATATTTCGGAAGAAACAAGAAAGTGGCGACCTTGTTCGACAATCCTTTCGTCCGGATGAAAGTCTTTGACCTCTCACCCTTCGCTCCTCTTGAGACCATCGTCGTCTTTCTCTATTTCCGATATAAGGACAAGGACTACCAGTCGCTGGGATGCGCCGCCCGGTTCAACAAAATCGAAGCCGTCATCAAAGCCGCGCTCGAAGCGTACCAGGGCATTGAGTACGCTATCAGCCTGACGGAAAAGAAATTGCTTCCGGAAGAACCCGATCTTACGCAGATTGACAACTTCGACAAGCATTTCCATTTTTACAATCAATATCCCGAACTGCGTGCCAAATCAAAAATACTTCGTGAGGCTCAGGACTTTGAACGGGGCGAGGAAAAGCTGTTCTATCAGAAGCCTCATCTTCTGTGCTCGGGATTTTCCAAAGAAGAGTTTCAAAAAATCCAATTGCCTTTCCTATTGTTCAAAGACATCACCCCCATCGATGTGTCCGATTTAGGTTATAGGGTGGCGCGGGTGTTTGTGCCCGGCTGGTCCGGACTGACAGGCTGCCACAACTGGCCGCTGCTCGGACAGGATTTCAACCAGAAAGACCGTCTGTTCCTACAATGGCCTCACCCTTTTCCCTGATGATCATCGCATAAATCCACGACTATGAAAACACGACTGACAACTCTATTTCTGGGAATCACCTGCCTTGTCTTATCCTCCCAAGCGGAAGAGAGATATCAGGAACGTATCGATTCCATATTTTACCAGACCTTCCTTCACAAAGACATGCAAGATTTCAAAGCTTTGATTGATGAACTTGACCGTAATCATCATGCCTCGGACGCCCCCTATGCCTTGTATTGGAAATCGTATGCCCGTTACCGGGCCGCCATCGCCCTTCTGGAGAACGGCCACGGCACAGCAGAA
>JAZRWU010000302.1:0-10521 GCA_045599885.1 Bacteroidales bacterium
GATTTTCGAGCGTACTACGGGCCTGATAGAGGAATATCTTCCCGATGAGTTGGCCATTGAGGCACCTTTCTTCGGCAAAAATGTCCAGTCGATGCTCAAATTGGGCCACGCTCAGGGTTGTGCCATCGCAGCCGCTCTCGAACGCGATATTCCCATCACCGAATATGCACCGCTCAAAATCAAGATGGCCATCACCGGCAACGGACAGGCAGCCAAGGAACAGGTGGCCGATATGCTGCACCGCATCCTCAAAATCCCGGCCTCACAGATGCCCAAGGAACTCGATGCGACCGATGGTCTGGCGGCAGCTTATTGCCATTATCTTCAGACTAGCCGTCCTTCGTCCGAAGGCGCCGCCTGCAAGTCGTGGAAAGAGTATATCCAGAATCACCCGGAAAAATGCCGATAACTGATCACAATATGCCGGAACCTATATTGTCCGAACCCCAGTTGCCTTTTTCCAAAAGTTTGACGGCCAGGGCCTTGTGTCTGAATCTGATGTCGGACACGGCGGCTTGTCTGCGCGGTGGGAATGGGCTGCGGGAGGCCTTTCTGCCGTATCGGAGCGAGGCTGAGGATATCCGGGTGCTGTCGGCGGCTTTGGAACAGGTGCTTTCTTCCGAGACGGAAACGTCATTTTCGGACCGGAACGAGTTGGATTTAGGCGATTCGGGAACGGCTCTGCGCTTCCTCACCGCATGCCTGTCGGTGCGGCCGGGCCGTTGGATACTGAAGGGCAGTCCGCGTCTTTGCGAACGCCCGATGCGGCCTTTGCTGGAGGCTTTGCGGGCTTGCGGCGCCGATATCCGCTGTCTGGACCAGGAAGGTTTTGCGCCTTTGGAAATCCACGGGAAAGCCTTGAAGGGCGGAGAAGTGGAGCTGAACGCATCCAGCAGCAGCCAATTTCTCTCGGCTCTGATGATGGCGGCTCCTCTGATGGAAGCGGGATTGGCCATTCGTTTGGCGGGCCCGGCTGTTTCCCGTCCCTATGCTGAGATGACGGCTTCAATGATGGAAAAATGGGGCATCACGGTCGATTGGAAAGAGAATGTCACCATTGCTCCGCAAATCTACCGCGCTCCTGCCGGTTTTATCGTGGAAAGAGATTGGTCTTCGGCCTCCTATTGGTTTGAGTGCCAGGCGATGGATGCGGATTTGCGGCTGGTGTTGCGCGGTCTGTCACCCCTGAGTCTTCAGGGAGACGCCTGCCTTCCGGAGCTTTTTTCTCCTTTGGGAGTGAAATCCGAATTCAAGGACGGAGCGCTTTATCTTTCGCCGGCTCCGTGTCAGACGGATTATTTTGAGGCGGATATGTCGTCCTGCCCCGATTTGGTGCCTGCCGTGGCTATGACTTGCGCTTCGAAGGCTTTGCCTTTCTGTTTGAGCGGCGTAGGTCACCTGCGTTTCAAGGAATGTGACCGTCTGGCGGCCTTGGTGGAGGCTTTGCGTCTTCTGGGATATGAGGCGTCGGCCGGGGACGATTCGCTGACAATGGCGTTGGGCGGGAATAATCACGAGCCGGATTCTGCTTTCCGATGCCGTCATGACCATCGTATTGCCATGGCTTTGGCTCCGCTGGCCCTGCATCGGACGCTGAGTCTGGTTGAGGCGGAAGGTGTGGAAAAGTCGTATCCGGGATTCTGGGGCGAAATGAACCGCCTTTTGAAAAAAAAGAACCGGGATGCTTTTTTGACGACGGATCCGGCATCCCCGGGGAGTGACAAGGAATCCGAATAAGAACCTGTTTTTAATTCTTTCAAAAATATTTTTATGACTCTATTATTCCGCTCATCGGGAAATCATTTCAAAACAGGTTCTAATATATGGAAAAATTCTTCATTATCCTGATAATCGCCTTGCTGGCATTGGGTGTGTTCAGTTGGTTCGCCAGCCGTCTTCATTGGTTTGACCATCCTGCGGTGGAACGCGACGGGGCCGATTCGCCTTCGGATCTGCTGCTCGGCCTGGATGACGAAGGCGCCCTCCAAATGGAGAGGCCTCATGACAGCAGCACCGAATGTTGCGGCCTTCACGCCGTCTGTGAGAAAGACCGCAGCCGTCTTTCAAAAGACATTGTGTATTACGATGATGAGGAACTCGATGCCTTCCGCGGCATTTCCGCCGAAACCTACGACGACGCCACGCTCGAACTGTTTTCGGAAATCTTCAGGACGTTGCGGCCCGAAGATATGCTCGGCTGGCTCAACAGTTTGAGAATGCGCGAGATAGAACTTCCGCTCGAATTGCGTGACGAGGCGATGATGATTGTGTCCGAACAGGCTTGAATTTGCTTGTCCGATACAATAAATTGCCCGAAACAGTGTTATATAAAGATAAACTCTGTCATAGATGCGTCAGACGAAAGGAATATATGCTTGGCTGCTGGCGGTGCTCTGTCTGCTCGCCTCGGCTTGTTCCACCCAGAAAAACACCTGGGCGACTCGCCATTACCATTCGATGACCACCCGATACAATGTGCGTTTCAATGGCGAGAAAAGCTTTTATGACGGCATAGGTATGATGGAGAAAAGCCATACGGAAGATTTTTCCGAACTGCTTCCTGTCTATGTCGCCAGCGATCAGAGAATGGCGCGCGTGGCCAAAAACAAGATGGATGCCTGCATTGAGAAATGCGAGAAGGCCATCAAAACGCATTCCATCCGCGTCAAGCCCGAGAAAAAGCCCAAGCGGGGCGCTTCCGAAAAAGAGAAACAGTTTTATGAGCAGGAGGAATTCAATCCTCAAATGGGGGAAATGTTCCTGCTGATGGCCAAGGCTCAATATCACGAGGCGGAATACATGTCGGCTATCGCCACTTGTACCTACATCATCCGTCACTTCAAGGAGAACAAATTGCTTTGCGACGAGGCGCGCATCTGGCAGGCTAGAAGTTATTGTGAGTCGGACTGGATGTACGATGCGGAGAATATTTTCGTCAAAATGAACGAGGAGGGATATCATCCCGAACTGACCGGAATGTATTCGGTGGCCTATGCCGATTTTCTGATCCGCCGCCAACAGTATGCCGATGCCATTCCATTGCTTGAAATAGGCTTGGAACACACCCACAAGCGTTCTGACCGTCAGCGATATACTTATATCCTGGCCCAGCTCTGCCAAAAGACAGGAGACGATGATGGGGCATACCGCTATTTCAGGGCCGTGCCTAAAATGAATCCTCCTTACGAGATGGATTTGAATGCCCGTATCCGGCAGACGGAGGTGTTGGGACAAGATTCACCCAAGCAGGCGCTTCACAAGCTCAAACGCATGAGCCGAAGCCCCAATAATCTTGATTATCTGGATGCTATCCATTACGCCATAGGCAATCTCTATCTTTGCGGAGGCGATACGGCCAAAGCGGTGGAACATTATAGGACCGCTGTGGAAAAAAGCACGAAAAACGGCCCATACAAGGCTCAGGCGCAACTTTGTCTGGCGGATTATCATTATAACCGCGATGAATTTCTGGAAGCCCAGCCCTGCTATGCCGATGCCAAATCGCTTCTTTCAAGCGAATACCGTGATTATGAGCGCATTGTGGAATGTGACCGCGTGCTGGGACTCCTTTGTCCCGATTTGGAAACCATTCACGATCAGGACAGTCTCCAGGCTCTGGCCGTGATGCCCGAGGAACAGCGCAATCATCTTATTGACAGTCTGATAGTTGAAGCTAGAAAAAAGGCCCGTGCCGCAGCCCGTGAGCAGGCTCAGAACGCAGCCTTGAACGCCAATTCGGAAATTACGGCCCAGAACCGACGTCCGACTCAGGAAGCCCCGACGCAGACTCCAGCCATGGGCAATGCCGACAACAGCTGGTATTTCTACAACGAAACGGCTAAAAAACAAGGTGCGAAAGAGTTTGAGCGGGTTTGGGGCCGACGCAAATTGGAGGACAACTGGCGCATCAAGAACAAAGGAGATTTCTTCGCCGACTTGAATACCGCTACGGAATTTCCGGGTGATACGTCCTTTTTCCAGTCTCCAATCGGAGAGGACCTGCTTGCCGGGGATACGGCGGCCGAAATCATCATCCCCGAGTTTGAGGCTTCCGACGATCCCACGCAGATGGGGTATTACCTCAAGGACATTCCTTTCACGCCAGAGCAGAAAGAAGCCTCCGATGACCTGATTCGGGAGGCGCTTTTCAAGGCCGGCAAGACTTTCCGCGAGGAAATGCACAGCGACCGTCTGGCTCTCAAGACTTTTGCCGAACTTCAGCGCCGTTTTCCGGCCGATACGCTCTATTTGCCGGAAGCCGGATTCATTTCCTATCTGGTCTGGATGCAGCAGCAGCGGCTCGATTCGGCGGAGGTCCATCGTGCCCGCATTCTTTCGGTTTTCCCCAATACGCCGCAAGCCGGTCTGCTCTCGGATTCGCTGTATCTGACGCATCTCGATGAAATGTACCGCATCGAGGATTCGCTTTATGAGGCTACATATTACGGTTTTCTGGCCGGATATTCCGATACGGTCAAATACAATTGCGCATTGGTCGATTCCATATACAAGTATTCGGAGTTGCGTCCCAATTTCATGTTCCTGCGCTCGCTCGAAGCTGTCAAAGATGGGGATGGCGATTTGTTCATTGATTTGATTACCAGAATAATATCGGAGTATCCCGAATCGGATCTCGCCAAACTGTCCACGCAAATGGCTGCCTATTGGGCTGAAGGCAGGCGGCCGGTCGGTTTCAACGGCTTCTTTGGAGATGGTGAGCTCTCCGATTCGCTGATGCTCGATTCTCTGGCTTCCCGCTTCATCTATGAGCCGCAGGCCTTGCATTGTGTGGCCATCGCCTATCCGGCCGATTCGGTCAATGCCAACCGTCTTCTTTTCGATGTGGCGCTCTACAATTTCAGCAATTTCCTTATCCGCGATTACGAGTTGAGTCTTGAGAAACTGGCCGGTCTCGATGTGCTGATGATCCGCAGCTTCGAGAGTGCCGCCGATGCGCTGCGTTATGCCGCCTGGATGGCTTTCCTTCAGGAACGCCCCGAAGAAAAGTATCCCGGCATCGAAGTCTATGTCTTTTCCAACGCCAATCTCGAACTGATTTCCTCCGGCAAGCTGACCCCGCCCGCCAGCAGTTTCGGCTCGGCTTTCCCGCGCGACGCATACCTCCAGTTCTTCCGCAGATATTACCTCAGCAGCGAAGAAAACGGAGAAGAGGAAATGTCTGAGTGATAGCTGGACTACGTCAGTAAAAAAACAGCTTCTCAGTATGGCGAATTATATTCGATGGCGGCTTTCAACTGAGCAAGGACCATGTCGCGGTGGTATTGACGGTCAGAGTCGGACAGGTCGTCCCAACCGCAGATCTGATGATTGGTTTTGAAAATGTCGTCGTCCTGTTCGGCGAAGGAATAGCCGTGGGCCACCAGATATCTCGAATAGCGGAGATGTTCCATTTTGGCAAGATTTTCCAAGGCTTCGGGAGACACCTGCGTTTCACCTGCCGTCATACAGAGCAGGGAAGCGATGTGATTGCCGCGTGAGATGAGCTGATGCAGTTCCATTCGGGCGCGGTTCTTTTCATGATATGCATCGTATTGAGCCTGATATGATATCTTTTGGCCGGATACCGTGGTATAGGCTTCTGAAATCCGCTCGGCCAGACTCGTGGCGTTTTTGTTGATTCCGCTGCGGCTTTTGGATACCACCATTTCGGGAGTGAAGATTCCGGAATATTCGCCGTAGCAGACAATCACCTCATGATTGGCTTTTTCGTTCATTTTCTCCACCAAGGCAGTCTCATGTGGCAGGGAAGCCTTTTTCCGTACTACGATTCTGAGACCTTCGAGACCGTTGCGCCTTTTCTTCATCGCATACATGAAAATGGTGCAGGCCAGATCGAGGTTGGCGGCGTCTTCGCCCATGGAGACAGCGATGTAGTTGAGAGAATCGAGCCGCTCAATGAGTTTGTCCCAAAACGCGCTCGAATCGGTGCCGTAATTCTCATATTCAATCATATCGGAATTGCCCATATCCGGACTGTCGAAAATGAACGGTCCTTTGATACTGTCGATTCGGTAGTCATTCACGATGATGTGCACCGGTATGGGAGCGCCGTCCTCATGAACAGCCGCGGAAAATTCATACAGAAATTTGGTGACAGCCTGTCCGGTTTCTCCGAAACCTATGACGAGGGCATTGAGCTCACCCTTGACTCCTCCGGTGGGACGTCCGTCGGCGGTGAGAGCCGGTTGAAGAACGTAAGCGGGATGGCAGGCCGGAGCTTTCATCAGTTCGACCACGGCCATGGACGAAGGATATATGAAGTGGGTGCCGGTGCCCTTCAGCGTGGTTTTGTAATATCGGGACACGCCCTCTCTTGACAGGCAGACATGAATGGTGTTGTGGATATAGTCTTTGTCGCTCAGGAGCGCCATCAGTTCGTCAAGATTCCTTTCTCCGTTCTCGGACAGAATATAGAAAGCCGTTTCGCTGTTCACCAGCTTCTTCAGATGCTCCAACCCTATGGAGGCGAATACATTCTTCTTGACATTCTCGGGTTTTAACTTGCGTTTGGCGTACAGAACCGCCGCATTGCGTCTGTGGGTGAACTCGTCCTGATTCTGCTCATTGGCCATTCCGCTTATCACAGTGCCCATGGATGTCTCCTGTCTTTCATCGTCGGAAGGGAAGTCGATGAATGCGACACTCTCGTTTTTGATGCCGTTGGCAATCATCACAGAGCGATGATTGACACCGATGAACACATGACGGAATTTTTTCTTCCGTAGGAACAATGCGCACAAAGTCATGATCCGCTTACCGAACAACATCAGGATGGCCGATGTGCTCGTCAGCATGGCAGAAAAGAAAATGAAGAAGAAGAGGTCGAGGAAGTAGGGTGTCTCTTGCCCATGTACCATCTCAAAAACATCACCAGTGTAGACGAACATCTTGAGAGTCAGAATCATGGCTCTGAAAAAGCGTGTCACCACGCCTTCGGAGAAATTCTCCATTCCAAGGCCATACATGTTCAATACGGTGCCTGCCGCCAGAATCACCAGAGCGGAAATCTGAATTACCCTGGAATTGCGCCTCGAGACAAACAAAAGAATGGCATAGGCGATCAACAATGACAGAAGAAACAATTGGAAACTTAAAGGTGCGGCCATAGGCGGTGGATATAAGATGTGTCCGTGAAATAATGGAAAAAGCAGTTCCTCAAGCGTGGATATGGGCCAAAAACTCCGCATCGGGCAGACGGCTCGATACGACGGCCTGGCGGATGGCTTCTTCCAACAGATCGGCGGCGAGAGTTCCTGTCACGTTGAGATCGGCCTGAATGCGCCGCTCGCCGACAGAAAGAGCATAGAGTGTGTCTCCGTCGGCCATCGTGAAGACGGGCCGGATAGCTCTTGCCATGCCGGCAGTGGCCAAATGGGAGATTTTCTTCAGCTCTGCAGAGTGGAAGAGACCATTCGTGAACACGGCGGCCAAAGTGGTGTTGCCCGTCAGCAGGTCGGCGGGTTGAATCTCATACAAAGCCTGTGCGGCGTCGTAATATCCGCTTCGGTCGGCATCGGTCATTCCGGCAATCTTTTCTCCGTGATAATAAATATCTCCGAAAGAATTGACAACGGCTGCCACTCCGACTTTCAGAGGCCCCAACTGGCAAGCCGCATAACCGATGCCGCTTTTCTGGGCCTGACTCAATCCTCTGGGCTTGCCGATGGTGGCACCCGTACCCGCCCCGACGATGCCGCAAAGAGGATGATTGCCCCGAAAGGCATCGGCACAGGCCTCGTAGCCCATCTTTTTGTCGGGGCGGATGTCGGCCCGGCCGTATCCGAGGTCGAAAATGTCGCTTTGACAGACGATAGGGACGTAGGCGACGCCGGTGTCATAGCCCACGCTCTGTTCTTCGAGGTATTGCATCACGCCATGGGAGGCTTCCAGTCCGAACGAGGAGCCTCCGGCGAAAACCAGAGCGTTGAGGCCGGGCTGGTTGCGCTCGGGCTCGAGCATGGCCGTCTCTCTCGAAGCGGGGCCGCCGCCCAGCACCGATACCGCCGCTTCGGCCGGAGTGGGAAAATAGAATACCGTAACGCCGGTTTTGGCCTGGTCGTCCTGACAGTTGCCGACTTGCAGACCTTCGATATCGGCGAAAGGAATCCCGCAGACGGGACCGGATTGGGATAAAAACCTGTTTTGAATTGGATTCACGTTGATTTGGCGGGCTTTATGATGCCAGAGAGCGGTCTCAAAGTTCTTGAACTGCGGGACCGCTCTCTTTGATAAGCTTTTGGAAAAACGGATTATTTACCTTGGGCTTCAAGCAACAGCGTCTGGGTGGGCTGGTCGCAGACTTCGGTCGGACCGAAATATTGGATCGGACCCGGATAGACGTAACTGGTGTGGATGGCCCAGGCGGCGCGTTTCGAGGCGAAAGTACGGAAGGGCGCGGCATCCAGCTTGACGAGAGCCTTTTGGATGACGGGCTTCATCTCGCCGTTGCGGCGTTCCATATTCATCATCATTGTGATGGGCACACCGCCGGCAATCCATTCTTTGGCAGGAGCCGTGGTGTTGCGGACGGACGACATATAGCCGGTCTTGCCGAAAGCAATCAGGCTGGCAGCCGTGTAGCCCAACGAATAGCAATAGTCGGCATCGTAGTTGGACGGAGCGGCGCAGCGGCCTTCGTAGCCGAAGAAATGGGTCTGTGTGGCGAATTTGCCGACATAGATGCCTTCTTCTTTCCAAGCGGCGAGTTTGTTGGCGACCATTTCGGCCAACAGTTTCTCGGTCTCAATGGCCGAAACCTGAACGTTGCCGTGAGGATCGCGGTCGAGGGTGAGCTGCATGGCGACACCTTCGGGCAGCGAGGAGAAGACGGCGGCGTTTTCGGCGCTCAGACGTTCGATGATATAGTTGCGCTGTTCGCTCTTGCGGATCATCTTGTATTCGGGATGGGCGGCGAGGATTTCGTTGAGTTCGGCAATGAGGCTCTTCATCACCGGAATGAACTCAATCAGTCCTTCGGGAATCAGCACGGTACCGAAGTTGTTGCCTTGGGCGGCGCGGTTGGCCACGGTGTTGGCGATTTCGGTGACCACATCATCGAGCGACTGGTTCTTGGCCTCGACTTCTTCGGAAATCAGGCAGACATTGGGATGAACCTGAAGGGCGCATTCCAAAGCGATGTGCGATGCCGAACGGCCCATCAGTTTGATGAAATGCCAGTATTTGCGGGCGGAGTTGCAGTCGCGCTGGATGTTGCCGATGACTTCGGAATAGACCTTGCAGGCGGTGTCGAAACCGAAAGAGGTCTCGATCATCTCGTTCTTGAGGTCGCCGTCGATGGTTTTCGGACAACCGATTACCTGAATGCCGGCATCGATGGATTTGTAATACTCGGCCAATACGCAGGCGTTGGTGTTGGAGTCGTCGCCGCCGATGATAACCAAAGCTTTGATGTCGAGAGCTTTGAGGATGACAAGACCTTTGTCGAACTGCTCTTTCTTCTCCAGTTTGGTACGGCCGGAACCGATGATGTCGAAACCGCCGGTGTTGCGGTATTCATCGATGATTTCAGGAGTCAGCTCCATATAGTGATGATCGACCAGACCGCCGGGACCCAGGATGAAACCGAACAGACGTGATTCCGGATTGAGATTCTTGATGCCGTCGAACAGGCCGGCGATGACGTTGTGGCCGCCGGGAGCCTGACCGCCCGAGAGGATGACGCCCACATTGATGGGGCCGTAGGAGATTTTCTTGTCGGAAGCCTCAAATTGGATGACGGGCTGTCCGTAGGTATTGGGGAACAGTTTCTTGATTTCTTCCTGATCGGCCACCGATTGAGTGGCTTCGCCTTCTTTCACTTGAACGGAACCCGCAAGGGCAGCGGGCATTTTGGGCTGATACGCGGCGCGCGCGATTTGCAATGCACTTTTGGTCATAATGATAACTCTGTTAAAATAGCACGCAAATTTCATCATTTTTTCCTTTCTTTCCAATCGGAATGATGGAAAATGTCTATTTTTTTCTGTACTTTTGTCCAGAATTTTGCGAAGAATTTTCCAAGCGTTTTTTATATACTTAAAGAAATGGTTTACACAAAAGAAGTGCAACAGATGTGTTGCGTGCAAAAAGGTCCGAACCATGGACCGGCTCCCATTCCCGAAGAAGGAAAGTGGGTCAAATCTAAAGAAATCAAAGACATCTCGGGCTTTACCCACGGTATCGGCTGGTGCGCTCCCCAACAGGGTGCCTGCAAGCTTTCACTCAATGTCAAGGACGGTATCATCCAAGAGGCTCTCGTCGAGACGCTGGGCTGCTCGGGTATGACCCATTCCGCCGCCATGGCCGCTGAGATTCTGCCGGGTAAGACTTTGCTCGAAGCTCTCAATACCGACCTTGTGTGCGATGCCATCAACACGGCTATGCGTGAATTGTTCCTTCAGATTGTCTATGGCCGCACCCAGAGCGCTTTCTCCGAAGGCGGTCTGACCATCGGTGCCGGTCTTGAGGATCTCGGCAAGGGTCTGCGCAGTCAGGTGGGCA